>NZ_CAJPHE010000038.1:0-32996 GCF_905339875.1 Burkholderia sp. BCC1998 | reverse complement strand
TGCAGACCTTCCTTAACACCAAATCAGAAAAGTTAACAGGCCAGGAATTTAATTTCGCAACAGCTTCTAAGCCGTGGAGAATATGAGACTCCCCGTACCAAGCGTTCAGGTCCGCAATTTCAAGCGCTTTTTCCATATGTCTTTCCCCATGGTGAACTAGACACGCCGCTGCTGGGCGTCACAGAACACCTTCAAGCGTTCCGTCAGCCGTACCCATATAGGCTTCCATGACTTCAGGTATCGCGGATACCTCCGCATATGTTCCTTCGGCCAAGATCGACCCGCGTTGCAATACAGAAATGCGATCGCAGATACCGGCCACCACGCCCATGTTGTGCTCCACCATCAAGATCGTGCGCCGCGACGCAACACGCTTGATGAGCTCCGTGACACGAGAAACGTCTTCGTGTCCCATCCCCTGTGTCGGCTCGTCGAGCAGCATCAACTCGGGCTCCATACCAAGTGTGGTCGCAATCTCCAGTGCGCGCTTTCTGCCGTAGGGAAGATCGACGGTCGTGGTATCCGCAAAACAAGCAAGATCGACCTGGGTCAACAGATCCATTGCCCTGTCATTTAGTCGCGACAATGTGCGCTCCCCTTTCCAGAAATGAAAGGAGGTGCCGAGCGATCGCTGAAGTGCAATACGCACATTCTCGAGAACGGTGAGGTGTGGGAATACGGCTGAAATCTGAAACGACCTGATGATGCCTTGCCGCGCAATCTGCGCCGGCCGTTCCGCAGTGACATCGCGTTGGTTGAAAAGAATCGCCCCAGCCGTAGGAGCCATGAACTTCGTCAAGAGATTGAAGCAGGTTGTTTTGCCAGCGCCATTTGGGCCGATCAACGCGTGAATATGGCCACGCTGAACACGCAAATTGACATCGGACACTGCAGTAAACCCTCCGAATTCCTTCGTCAGGCCGCGCGTCTCCAGGATGACGTCAGTCATCGTCACCTCAAACCGGTAGTGAAACGCATCAAGCGAAAACGTAGCGACCGCATCGATGCGTCAACATGAGTAATTTGACCGAGAGCGCATGCTCAGCTCGCAGCCAATCTCCTTGTAACTTCAAAACGCCGCGATGCGAACGCTGCTCAGTCAGTGATCGAATCCAAGCTCAATCATCGGTCGCATCGACTACGTCCTTTCGCCTTACGTGCGTCCATTCTTGAGCAGAGGACACTTACTCTGTTCGACCGGAATCGTGACCGTGCTGGCTGGCAAGACTTTCTTGATCTTGTAGTAATCCCACGGATACTTTGACTCGCTTGGCGTCTTGACCTGGGCCAGATACATGTCGTGCACCATGCGCCCATCCTCGCGAATCTTGCCATTCTTCGCAAAGAAGTCGTTGATCGGCATTTCCCGCATCTTTGCCATTACGTCTTTGGCATTGTCCGTGCCGGCCACCTCAATGGCTTTGAGGTAATGCATGACTGACGAGTAGTCCCCAGCCTGCACCATGTTGGGCATTTTCTTCATCTTGGCGAAATACCGCTTCGACCACTGACGCGTTTCATCATTCAGGTCCCAGTAGAACGGCGTCGTCAGCAAAAGACCCTGTGCGACATTTAGGCCCATGCCGTGGACGTCAGTGATAGTCGTTGCAAGACCGACGACACTCTGTTTTCCTCCACGTGTGACACCGAACTCCTGCGCCGATTTCATCGCGTTGACTGTGTCAACACCGGCGTTCGCCAGTCCGATCACCTTCGCGTTCGACGATTGCGCCTGCATCATGAACGATGAAAAATCCGATGCGCCGAGTGGATGCTTGGCCGCACCCAGAACCTTGCCTCCGTTCGCTGCTACCGTCGCGGTCAGCCGATCGAGCATCAGCGTGCCGAACGCATAATCAGCGGCGAGAATGAACCATGTGTTTCCACCTTGATCCAGGACAGCCTTGCCAGTGCCATTCGCAAACGCATAGGAATCGGCAACGTAGTGCACAGTGTTAGGAGAGCATTCCTCATTCGTTATCTTCTCCGTCATCGCGCCAGCCACAATGGCTATCCGATTCTTGTCCTTGGCCAATTTGCTGACGGCGATGGCGACAGACGAGTTGGTGAGGTCAACAATGGCATCCACTTTCTGCATGTCGAACCATTCGCGCGCTTTTGTGAGTGCCACGTCGGTCTTGTTGAGATGGTCTGCCATCACCACCTCAATCGGCTTTCCGAGAACTTTGCCGCCGAAATCTTCTACGGCCATCTTGACTGCTGTCACTGCACCCGGACCCGCAAATTCGGAATAATTTCCCGAAAGGTCCGTCAGAACGCCGATCTTTACAACATCGTCCGAGATTTTCGGTGGCTGCGCCAGCGCTAAAGCGCAGGCGAAACCCAAAGCCAGTGCAATGGCGGATTTTCTGAAATGGATGTGCATCGCTGTCTCCTGTGTTTATTTTGTATCTTCGACGCTTCTTCGCGGCTCTATTTTTTGAACAAGCCCACGACCGCTGAAATATCCTTGCTGCCGCCACCTTGATGACTTAATACCTGGAAGAACTGCTTGGATAATGCGGTCATGGGCAGCGGTTGCCGGGAATTGTGGGCGGAATCCAGTGCAAGGCTGAGATCCTTGATCATCAAGTCGCAAGCAAAGCCGCCGGAAAAGCCATTGGATGCCGGGGCATCTGCAACGACGCCGGGATAAGGGTTGTAGACCTCGGACACCCAGCACCGGCCTGACGACGTGTTGATGATCTGCGCAAGCACATCGGGAGCGAGCCCGAGGCTAACACCGAGGCACATCGACTCGGACACGGCAATTGTCGATACTCCGAGCAGGAGATTGTTGCAGAGCTTGGCGGCTTGTCCGCTGCCAGCGGGACCGCAACGAACAATATTCTTGCCCATAGCGGAAAGAATTGGTCTGGCTGACTCGAAACCGAGGTCCGATCCGCCCACCATGAACGTCAGCGTGGCCGCCTTGGCCCCTGGCACACCGCCTGATACTGGTGCATCGACAACAGTCTTACCGCTTGCGGCCCCCATCGCTTCGATCTCTGCGGCCGTCTGTGGATCACTGGTGCTACAGTCGATCACAAATGCTCCCTGCCTTGCATGCGCAAGCACACCATCAGGACCACATATCACGGCGCGCACAACAGCTGGAGTCGGCAACATCGTAACCACTACATCGACGGATGCAGCCAGCTCTGCCACGGACCGAGCTGGCAACGCGCCGCGGTCAACAGCTTGGGCGATGGCGCTGGACGACGTGTCGAAAGCACGCACCGTGTGGCCAGCTGCCAGCAAATTGCCCAACATTGGAAGCCCCATGTGCCCCAAGCCAATAAACCCGATATCCATCACGTCTCCAATTTTCTTTAGTTAACCTGAATGCGCTCGATAAATTTCAAGGATGCAACAGGATCTTGCCGAAGTGCTCGTCGCGCGCCATTGCATCCTGTGCCTCCAACGCCTCAGCCAGTGGGTACGTCGTCTGAATGATCGGGAGGACTGCGCCGGATTCGAATAGCGGATAGACATCTCGTCTAAACTGCGTAAAGAGTTCAGACTTCTGCTGGACGGTTCTTGTGCGAAACGAAACACCAACCAACGACACTCTCTTGCGGGCCAACGTGTCAAGATCAATTTCGCCGGTCGCGCCGCCGACCCAGCCAACATTCACGATGTAGCCGCCCAATGCGACAGAGGCCAGATTGTCCGAGATGGCGGGACCGCCGACCATGTCGACTACGACGTCGACACCCTGTCCATTCGTCAGGGCCGCAACTTCAGATACAACATCGTCGATGCCGTTCACGAGAAACCGGTCGAGCCCGAGTCCGATCAGATTGTCCGCATTGCGGGTCGGACGGCCGGTACCAATGATCTGCTTCGCGCCGAGGGCTTTTGCGATTTGCAGGGTCGCGATGCCAACAGCCGATGCAACGCCTTGAATCAGGACACTTTTGTCCGCGCCGAAGTGACCGTTCGTCACCAATGCATTGTGGGCTGTCGGATAAACAGTGGCGACTGCTGCCGCCTGATCGTACGAAAATGACGTAGGAATCGGCGTGGCAAATCGGTAGTCGATAGTCGCAAGTTCGGCATAGGCTCCGGTCGTCATGCCCATCACCCTGTCGCCAACTTTGAATCCGCCGACTTCGCTACCGACGGCGACGACATCGCCCGCCATTTCGAGACCCGCAATCATCGGTTTGCCGGCGGCCGGGCCGCCATGCGCCGTCGAACGCTGAAGGTCGATCCGATTGATCCCAGCGGCCTTGACCGCGACTAGCAATTCATTCGGCTGGACCTGCGGGTCCGGCACAGTCTGATACTCCAATGTCGGGCGCGTTTGCCCTTCCTGACTAACAATCACAATTGCCTTCATTGATGTTCCTTTGATGCTGTACGTCAATTTCGGTACCTGAAGCCGGGAACGCCGGGCCGGCGCGCGGCGTGTAGCAGATAGGAGCGACAGATTGGGGAGACGACGTCAGGCGCTCGGATTGAATGCCAATGAAACCGGAAGTGCTCCGTCGTCGGGTTCCGGCCAGCGCTGAGATACAGTCTTGAATTTTGTATAGAAACGCGCCGCATCAGGACCGTACAGGTGGCCTTCTCCAAATTTCGAACGACGCAGGCCACCGAAGTTGAAGAAGGCGGACGGCAGCGGCACCGGCACGTTCACGCCGATCATGCCGGACTCGATTTCCATCATGAAGCGATGCGCCGACTTCCCGTCGCGCGTGAAGATCACCGATCCGTTGCCATACTCGTGCTGATTTGTAATGTCGATCGCCTCGTCGAACGTCGCAGGCCGCATGATGCCTCGCACCGGTCCGAACACTTCATCCCGATACAGATGCATGTCGGTCGTGATCCGATCAAATAGCGTCGGTCCGAGATAGTAACCATTCGGATGGCCTGGTACCGCAAAGCCACGCCCATCGATCACCAGCTCGCCGCCCTCTTCGAGACAACGGCCGATCGCGTGCTCGACCGACACCTTCGACTCCCGGGAAACAACCGCACCGAAATCAGCGCCCGGATCGTCATAAGCGCCAACTTTCAGCGCGCGAATTTTCGGAATCACGATCTCGCGCAAGCGCTCAGCTGTTTCTGCACCAACTGGCAGAAGCAACGACACGGCCATGCAACGTTGACTTGACGACCCGAATCCCGCGGACACGAAAGCGCTGGCGGCGGCTTCAAGGTCTGCGTCCGGCATGACGACCATGTGATTCTTACCGCCGGTGAATGCGGCCACGCGCTTGTTATGATTCGTCCCTTTCTGGTAGACGTACTCTCCGACTGCAGTCGATCCGACAAAGCTGATTCCGGCAATGCCGGGATGTTCGAGAATCGCATCAACTACTTCCTTGTCGCCCTGTACGACATTGAAGATCCCATCGGGCAAGCCGGCTTCCTTCCAGATCCGAGCAAATTCGAGTGCCGCACTCGGAACCTTTTCGGAGGGTTTCCAGACAATGCTGTTACCGACGGCGACAGCCATGGTCATCATGACCGCGGGCACCATGATGGGAAAGTTGAACGGGGTGATACAGCCGACCACACCGATTGGTCGCCGCATAGAAAACACTTCGATTTCACCGCCGACGTTGTTGGTGTATTCGCCCTTGGTCACGTGCGGTGCATTGCACGCGAATTCGATGCCTTCAATGGCGCGCCCCAGCTCCCCTTTTGCGTCCAGAATCGTTTTGCCGTGCTCGCGCCCGATTGCCTCGGCCAGCACATCCATGTTGGCGATCATCAGATCGCGCAATTTGAAGATGACTGCCTGACGTGCGGCATGCGAGGCGCGCCCCCAGCGGCGGCCGGCTTCCGCGGCGATCGCAACCGCATGATCGACGGTTGAACGCGTGCCGTACTCACAGCGGGCAATCTCCTCGCCCGTCGAAGGATTGTGGACGGCGCCCGATCGGGCCGACGGTTCCGAATAGGGCTTGCCTGCGATGAAATGCTCGATGTAACTGCTCACGATGGATTGCCTCCTGGTAGGAATCTTGTGTCATTGCGCGCGAATGTCCGGCGGGAACTCGGCGCTGATTTCGATGTGTTACCAAGCATGGTATTTCACCGTTTCTGCATTTGAAATAAGATAAAATGGAACTAAGCTATGCAAATTTGCATAGCAGAGCGCTGAGGATGAGATGAATCATTTCGATTGGGATAACCTGCGAATCTTCTTGGCGGCGGCTCGGTCTCAGTCGGCCCTGGAGGCATCACACACGTTGAAAATGAGTCAGTCGACAATCTCCAGACGGATACAGCGACTGGAGCGTGACACAGGCTCGAAGCTATTCGACCGCAGTTCTCAAGGGCTTCGCCTGACAAGTGCTGGCCATCGGTTACTCGAGCATGTCGAGAAGCTTGAAAGTACGATCACGGCGGTGGAATCGAGCATGCTCAGCGACACCGTCGCATTGACCGGCGAAATCCGGCTGGGCGCGACAGAGGGTTTCGGCACGTTTTTCCTCACCCCGCACCTGACGCACTTTTGCACGAGGCACCCCGCCATCACTGTCGACATCTTGCCGCTGCCTCGCACGCTGAATCTATCAAAGCGCGAAGCCGACGCATCGGTTGCAATCGACCGCCCGAGCGCCAACAGCTTTGTGACATGCAAGCTGTCCGAGTACCGCATGTTGCCGTACGCAACGCCTGAGTATCTCGACAAGCATCCGTCTATCAGAAAAATCAATGATCTGGTCGATCACCGTTGGATCGACTATGTCGACGACCTCATCTTCTCGCCGCAGCAGTTCTCGTTGCCAAAATGGCTCCCGGCACTTAAGCCGTGCCTGAGAAGCACGAGTGTCATCGCCCAGGCACAAGCCGTAAAAGCCGGCCTAGGAATCGGGGTGCTGCCGTGTTTTCTTGGGAGCGTGATCGGCAACATCATTCCAGTGCTACCCGATGCTGTGAACATCACCCGCACTTTCTGGTTGGTGGCGCCACCGGAGCGACGCGAACTAGCCCGCGTCAGGGCATTGTGGGACTACATTCGGGAAGTTGCGGAAGCCAATGAAGATTTCCTGATGGGGAGGACGACGCAGAGCGTATCCGTTGAGTGACGAGACTCGGGAGCCGTGTTCCACTGATCGGAAACAGCGTATCCGGTGTATACGCCTTCAACCTCAATATTGGCAGGTAGCCCGACTACTCCCAAGCGCACAATTCCCAATGCCCATGGGATTTAGCCAGTTGTTGTGACCGAGTACGATGTAAGCGGGCTTTGAGAACGGCACGTCATCGATATCGCGTTCACGACATCGCGCATCGATATCCAGGACCAAGGTCGAGCCGCTCGGCTCGACTCATGATTTGCCGGGACCTAACGTCCCCAATGCGGCACGCTCATGGCGAAGTGCACGTATAGTTCTCCGCCAGCGTCGCAGCCTTTGCGCCATTGGCCGGCCCGATATAGCGCGGGTACTGCGGATACTGGCACAAGGGTCGCGTGAACGCCACGCTGCCGTCCGTATTCAACTTTGATGCAACGAGGTTCCCTGGTGCCGTGCCCTTCGTCACCCACTGATCCAAGGCGGCCACCAGGTTTGTCGAGTCCGCACCCGGCCCCCCCGAGCAATGGTTAACGCCTGGAGCCTGGTAATAGCGAGCGAATGAGCTGACGGCTGATGCCCCCATCGTGTGTTGCAGTTTCTGGTAATACGCCGTTGTCGCACGGTGACTCAACGCCATGTCCGCAGTGCCGTGCCACAGGAGCAGCTTCCCGCCACGGCTGACGAACGGGCTCACGTCGGCATTCGTCGCGCTATTGAGCGCGGCCATCGTGAATAGTGCCGCCGGGTTCGAATTCCAGTCGTACGTCAGGGAATTCGCGTTCGCGTCATGGATCAGATACGACTTCACCGTCGCGTCCTGAAGCAGGAACTGGAGCGAACCGCTCCCGTTGCCCGTGGGGCCGGCAAACCACTGCGACCATCCGTCCGGATCGTCTTCGTTGCCTGTCAGCGCCCAGCCTGGATAGGTGTACGTACCGTTCGCGAAACTCGATGCACTCGTCCAGGTGTTCGCTGCGGCAATCTGCGCGTCGGATAGGCATGAATCGCCGGCGTCGGTGCCGCTTGGGCAGCGAAGGACAGAAGGGTCGAAATTGCATGCGGATTGATTGGATACCACCCCGTCCACGATCCCGTCTGCCGCATCACATTTGTCTCGAATCGCTTTCGCCAATAGGGAAATCTTTCCTGTCGTGAATGCTGCCCCAGGTGCCGCGGCCGCCTTCGAATTGCGATTGAACGCGCCCATGAATGCCGGCCAATCGTATGCCGGTGCGCGGACGACCACACCGTCGAAGAGATCGGGATTTCGCTGTATAGCCATCAATCCCTCACGCCCACCATTGGAACACCCTTCGTAGTAAGACTGGTCTGGCGCTTTGCCATAGATTAGATGCAGCATCTCTTTCGCAGCAGCCGCAGCCGTCGGAACGGAACCTGACCCGAACAGGAATGCCAAAAATGGATCTGTAGCGAACGAGGCATCCGTTACAGAGGAACCGATGTGGCCACCGTTGCTTTGAACGATCACGTATCCCGCTTTCAAGACTTCCGGCCCGCTCCACAGGAAATTCTGGATCGAACCATCGTAACCGCCACCGCCTTCATACAGCAGTTTCCCGTTCCAGTTGTCGGGCAGTTGCACCTGCATCGCGAGTTGCGGCGAGATCAGCGCCGATACCTTGCAGTAAGCCGGATTAGTACCTGTCGCCGCCACCATCGATGCATCGGTTACCGACGCACCGCCAGCGGACTTTCCCTTAACCGCGTCGCAAGCCTGTTGCGCTGTCAGCGATACCGGCGACGCACGCGCGTCGTCACTTCCCCCGCAACCCAATACTCCCACCAATGCAATGGCGGCCAGCATGATTGCCGCCATCGGACTTCCTGGCTTCGTTCCCACCTTCATCTTCTCCTGATTGGAATGGAGTCGCGTCACGGTCGAGGACGCCAGGGCATGCTGCCTGCGTCGGGCATACGCAATTGTCTCGCAAGTGACATTCAGACGCGCTGTATGCCATTTTCGCGAAAAGCACCTGACAGTGACTGGGCCGATGCGTCGCACGCCGCGTTGTCGTCCGACGAGCGTTGCGCGTCACTGCGGCCCGACCAGCTCATGCGGCCGCGATCGAAACAAGCACCGCGCCTGTCGCGCGCACGCATGATTGCCCGGCCGCATTCATGATGGATCCGTCGAGGTCGAGCAAACGCCCGTTACGGTGGGGCCGAATGGCCGAAACTTCCCATGCGAGATTGATCCGCTCGTCCGGAAAGACCGGCAGCAACAATTCGAACTGGAAGCGCACACCGACCACCTCTCCTTTTCGGGCGAAGTGCGACGCCGCGAGTCCCATCAGCAATGCGACGGTATAGGTCCCACTGACAATGGGTCGCCCAAAGCGTGTAGCGGCCGCGTAGGCCCCGTCGTGGTGTACGGGGTTGTCGTCTCCGCACGCAAGCGCAAAGGCTCGAGCCTCACTGTCGCGACAAACATGGTTGCGTGAAAACCGGTACCCGATTTCAATCGCCGAGGTGTCGAGTCTCATCTGCGCGGATCGAAGTCAAACATTGGTTTCAAACACGTCCGCCGCGAGCCCGGTGGACGAAGCCGCAGTCCTCGATGAAACCCATGGCGGCGACGCACGCCATGGTGGACTACACGCCCGACAAAGCCGTAATCGCTTCCCGGCTTCCAACCAGCTCCCGAAGCCGGAATTTCTGGATCTTTCCCGTGCCGGTCTTGGGCAGTACCCCGTAGACGACGCGCACCGGGCATTTGTAATGGGCAAGCCGTTCTCGGCAAAAGCGAATGATCTCAGCTTCGTCAGGAGCCGCGGCGCCAGGCTTCAACTCGATGAAGGCGCATGGCGATTCACCCCATTTCGCATCGGGCTGAGCGACTACAGCCGCGATAAAAACCGCGGGATGCCGATGCAGCACATCTTCGACCTCGACCGAGGAAATGTTCTCTCCACCCGAGATGATGACGTCTTTCGAGCGGTCGGTGATCTGGATATAGCCATCCGGATGCACCACGGCGACGTCGCCCGTATGAAACCAGCCGTCGCTGAACGCAGCGGCAGTAGCCGCCTCGTTCTTGAGGTAACCCTTCATCACGACATTGCCGCGAATCAGCAGTTCGCCTTGCGTCGTGCCGTCCCAAGGCACGGCCTCACCGCTACCCTCATCCACGACCCGCAGCCCTTCCAGGCCGGCCGCGCGACTTCCCTGCCTCGCCATGAGACGCGCCTTGTCCTCCGACGACAGTGCGTTCCAGGCCGGCTCGACGAAGCAACTCACGGGCGTACCCGACGCTTCGGTGATGCCGTAGACGTGCTCCACTTCGAAGCCCATCTCCGACACTGCCTTAAGTACGGCAGCCGGTGGCGGTGAACCGGCCGTTCGCACACGAACCGTATGCGGCAGCGGCAAGCGCTCCGATTCGGGCGAACTGGCCAACGATGCGAGCACGATGGGCGCCGCGCAGAAGTGGTCGACATGGTGCTGCCGAACGGCCTCGAAGATGTTCGAGGCAGTCACCTTTCGCAGGCAAACATGCGTGCCCGCCGCCGCCGTGACCGCCCATGCGAAACACCACCCGTTCGCATGAAACAACGGAAGTGTCCAGAGGTAGACGGGGCGGCGCGGCATGCCCCAATCAGTCAGTTGAAGCATGCTCATCAGATAGGTGCCGCGGTGGCTCGGGACCACACCCTTGGGGTCGGAAGTCGTTCCCGATGTGTAGTTCAGCGCGATTGCATCCCACTCGTCCGACGGCCAGACGCCGGGAAATTCCGGATCGCCTTCGGCCAGGAACGCCTCGTATTCGATTTCCCCGATCGGGTCTCCCGACGTCGCCTCGATATCGGCAATATCAATGATCAGTGGCTTGTTCTCGAGCTGTTCAAGCGCGCTTGCCGCCAACGAAGAAAACTCGCGGTCCACCAGCAGGATCTTGCATTCGCCATGACGCAAGATGAACCGAACGCCGTCTGCATCGAGCCGGCAGTTGATCGCGTTTAGAACAGCCCCGGACAGCGGGACGCCGTGATGCGCCTCGATCATTGCCGGCGTGTTCGGCGCGAGGATGGATACCGTGTCCCCACGCTGGACACCGCGCCTGACCAGTGCGCTGGCAAGACGGCGGCATCGCGCCCTCGTCTCTCGCCACGATTGCGTCGACTCTCCATGAATGATGGCAATGTGATCGGGATACTGGTCCGCGCATCGGTCAAGAAAGTGAAGCGGTGTGAGCGGCACGTGATTCGCCTGCGTGCGCTCCAGCCCCTTTTCATAGATGTTTTCGCTCATTTCCACGTCTCCTCATCGGTTTATGAATGCGCGTCCCGCAGTGCATTCCGTCCTTGATCTGCTACAGCAGTCTAGAGAGGGTTCGGCGCTCGAAATGTCGTGCCCGAGACATTTTCGCCCGCCTCGCTCATTTCAGCATCGCGATACACCGATTGTCTTGTGCAAGACATTGGTGTCGGGCGTAGATGGCTACTCTCGTCGTGAGGACGTGCAATTCGCACGATTGGATAGCGAGGTCGTAGATGGAACGAGTAGCAGCACCCCCGGAGGAACTCTCATCGATCAGGTCGGCGGTCGAATGGGCAATTGCGACGCGACGCAGCGTTAGAGCCTATCTTCCGACGCCAGTGCCCGACGCGACCATCACGGCAATTCTTGACGTGGCCCGCTACGCCGCGACCGGCGTGAACATTCAACCGTGGAAAGTCCACGTCGTCACCGGCGCGGCTCGAGATCGCGTATGCAACGCGATCGCGAAAGTCGACGCAGATCCGTCGCTGGCGGACATGCACGCCGACGAGTGGAACTACTACCCGAACGAGTGGGTGTCTCCATACATCGACAGACGGCGCGCGCTTGGATGGAAGCTATATGGGTTGCTCGGCATCCGGAAGGACGACAAACCGAGGATGCGCGAACAGCACGGGCGCAACTACCAATTCTTCGATGCACCCGTCGGGTTGTTCTTCACCATCGACCGCGTGATGCAGCAGGGCAGCCTGCTCGACTACGGCATGTTCCTGCAGAACATCATGATCGTCGCGCGCACCTACGGCATCAGCACGTGCCCGCAGGCCGCTTTCATGAAGTATCACAAGATCATCGAGGAGGAACTGGCCCTCGGGTCCGACGAAATGTTCCTGATCGGAATGAGCATGGGCTACGCGGACGAAAGCCGTATTGAAAACACCTTGGTATCCGACAGGGCACCGTCTTCCTCTTTCACCGTCCACCACACCACCTGAGCCCGCCGGCAGAGCAGTCGTCGCTTGCAGTACCCAATATCCACAAGGAAATGGAGGAGACAATGCGTCACGAAATCGATGTCCAGAAAGTTGTGCACGGTGCAAGATTCTCCCGCTTTCATGGCTTGATCCTGTTCTGGTGTGTCCTGATCCTGGTTCTCGATGGCTACGATCTCGCCGTCGTGGGCGCGGCGCTCCCGTCGATCATGAAAGATATGGGCGTCAACGCGGCAAAGGCCGGCTTCATGGCGAGTTCGGCACTGTTCGGCATGATGTTCGGCGCCATTTATCTCGGAACGCTGGCCGACAAGATCGGTCGTCCGGTTTCCCTCTGCGCGTGCATCGGGTTATTCAGCGCATTTACCGCTGCGGCGGGCCTCACGCATGATCCCGTGTCCTTCAGCATCACGCGGTTTCTGGCCGGCCTCGGAATCGGCGGCGTCCTGCCGATCGTCACCGCGCAGATGGGCGAATTCGCACCGCGTGCCATCCGGGCACGCCTCGTCACGATCGTGTTTGCCGGCTATTCGATCGGCGGGATTCTCGTCGCGCTGACGGGCAAGCAGATGATCGAATCCTATGGCTGGCAATCGGTCTTCTTTCTCGCGGCGACACCGGTGCTGCTCATCCCGTTCATCCTGATGACGATGCCCGATTCCCTCGCGTTCCTGGTGCGTAACAATCGTGCCGCGAAGCTAGAAGCGACGATCCGCAAGATCGCGCCGGACGTGCGGCTTCAACCCGGCGACCGTTTCGTCATGCCACAGCAGACGATGAGCAGCACGCCCGTGGCGAGCCTGTTCCGCGATGGCCGCGGATTCAGCACCGTCATGATCTGGATCGCGTTCTTCATGGGGCTCTTCATGGTGTACGCGCTGAGCTCGTGGCTGACGAAACTCATGGCAATGTCGGGCTACAGCCTGGGGTCGGCATTGACCTTCGTACTGGTCTTCAACGTCGGCGCCGTCGCAGGCGCGATCGGCGGAGGCTGGCTTGGTGACAAGTACAACATCAAGTACGTGCTGGTGGCGTTCTACGCCACCGGAGCCGTCTCGCTGGCGCTGATGGGATACACCAGGTCCGCCGAACTGCTGTTCCCGATCGTGTTCGTGGTCGGCGGCTCGACGCTCGGCACCCAACTCCTGGCGTACGCGTATGCCGGGGAGTTCTACCCTGCGGTGATCCGGTCGACGGGCGTCGGGTTCGCGTCCGGCGTGGGACGCCTCGGCGCGATTGCCGCCCCCTTGCTGATCGGCCTGCTGGTCACGATGCACCTGCCCCTCGAACAGAATTTCCTGGCGATCGCGCTTGCCGGCGTGCTCGGTACCCTCGCGGTCATGATGATCGACCATCGCCGCAGCGCGGTATCACGGCACGATGTGGACGTGGCGCCCGCGCGCGTCGATGCGACATCGTCCGCCAGCAGCTAGACGGCTCATTTCCCGCCGGGGGCTGGTCGAAGCAGTTTGCAGCGCGCGTTCAGGCGCCGACGGTGCAGGATCGGCGGCGCGGAACGCTGCAAGCGGGCAGCAGAAGCCGGCGTTCGCGCGGGGCGCCGAGCACGGGCGGCCGCCCCCGCGCGCACCGCCCGTGCAGGCAATGCGAGATTACGCAACCGTCACCGGCAATACTGGAGAGCCGGACACGCCACGCAAACAAAACGTGATGATCGCCGTCACGTGGGCGCTGGCCTGCTCGGCGTCGGGCGCAGCGCTGCCGGTGAGCGGGACGACCAGTCCCTCGAACAGACACCCGACGATACAGTCGGCCGACGCCATCGCATCCTGTGCCGGGAACTCGCCGTTCGCCATCCCCTGCTCGATGATCGTCTTGAATACCCTCGCCAGCGCTCTGTGAAAGGTCAAGCGCATTGCCTCGACATCGGGCTCGACGGGTTCGGCGACCAGCGAATAGGCGAGGCGCCGCCCCTGCAACGCTCGGGTGGCGAACGTCCAGACGGCGGCACCGAGACGCTCCGCCGCCGTGCCGTCGCGCATGGCAATGCCGGCGACAACATCGACTTCACGCTGTGCCGTCGTCCTGACCACCTCGACCATCAGGTCCGTCTTCGACGCGAAATAGCGGTACAGCGTGCCGATCGCGATTCCGGCGGCTTCCGCGATCGCATACATCTGCGCGTCGCGAAACCCCACTTCGGCCACCAGATCGCGCGCAGCCTTCACGATCAACGGATGCTTGTCGGCCCCTCTGCGGCGAACGCGAACACGCGCCGGACTAACTGGAATTTCCATTTCATTTACCGTCACATCCGAAGCACCCTCAGCCATCCTGCAGTGCGTCCCTGCACCCCACGATCGTCAACGTTGAATCGTCTGACCGTTGGCGCCCTGTACGTTGCAAATGATACGCCTATGCGGAAAATCACGTACCGGTTCGTGATATGCCGGTACAAATACCTAGCGCGCGCGCCTTGACTGTGAGTATGCCGGAACCCACCCTTAAGCGAATTGTAATTCTATTTAACGGGCCGGCCGGTACATCCTGATCTTGCGAACGGCCCATGCACCACGTGATGCGTGGCGTCGGGCGTCCTTGCGCAACGGCACGCTACTGTTCCGAACGATGAACCAACTTTGTGGCATGCAAACCATCGACGCAAAGCGGGAAGCGGTGCCTCCGGCCGCGGAGATGGCACGGCCTTACGACCGTGAGGATCTCGGCATCCGAAAAACCGACGACGACTCCGGCAAGCCGGCCGCCGTCACCGTCGACGCCTTTCTCGCCCGCTGCTCGTGGTACGCCAATCTGACCGACGGCCAACAGGAAATGGTCAAGCGCGATTGCTTCGACAGGTCCTACACCCCCGGTGCGGTCGCCTGCCACCGGGGCGACGCCGTGGATCATTGGCTCGGTGTGATCGAAGGCATCGTCAAAGTCGATACCGCATCGAAAAAAGGCCGTGTCGTCACGTTCGCGGGCATCCCGGCGGGCTCGTGGTTCGGGGAAGGCAGCGTCCTGAAGGACGAACCTCGCGCCTACTCCGTCACCGCAGTCCGGGACAGCCGGTTGGCCTTCATGCCGCGTGCGACGTTTTTCCAGCTCCTGGAGAACAGTCATACATTCAGCCGCTATGTGATCGACCAGCTCAACGCCCGATGCGGCTACTACATCGGTCTGGTTCAGAACTTGCGGATACAGGAGGCGCCCGCTCGTGTGGCATTTTGCCTGACCGAGCTTTTCAACCGGCAGTTGCATCCCGCCACGACGACGACGCTCGGCTTCTCGCAGGAAGAGATCGGCAGGCTTTCGGGGCTCTCCCGCCAGAACGCCAATCGCGCGCTTCGCACGTTGACCGATGCAGGCCTGATCCTCGCCGAATACGGAGCGGTGCATATTCTGGATCTCGAAGGCTTGAGGGAATTCGCACATTCGGAGGATTGAAATTCCCGAGTGTATTGTTGTTTCGGTACTACCTTCTCCGTCATGATCTCCTCCATAAAGACCTTGTTTCCCTAACGCGCCCGGCGCGACACGTTCATGGCGAAGTACACGTATAGTTCTCCTCGAGCGTCGCGGCCCTTGCATCATTCGCGGGCCCGGTGTAGCGCGGGTACTGCGGATACTGGCACAAGGGTCGCGTGAACGCCACGCTGCCGTCCGTGTTCAGCTTCGATGCAACGAGGTTCCCTGGTGCCGTGCCCTTCGTCACCCACTGATCCAAGGCGGCCACCAGGTTTGTCGAGTCCGCACCCGGGCCCCCCGAGCAATGGTTAACGCCTGGAGCCTGGTAATAGCGAGCGAATGAGCCGACGGCTGATGCCCCCATCGTGTGTTGCAGTTCCTGGTAATACGCCGTTGTCGCACGGTGACTCAACGCCATGTCCGCAGTGCCGTGCCACAGGAGCAGCTTCCCGCCATGGCTGACGAACGGGCTCAAGTCAGCATTCGTCGCGCTATTGAGCGCGGCCATCGTGAACAGTGCCGCCGGGTTCGAATTCCAGTCGTACGCCAGGGAATTCGCGTTCGCGTCATGGGTCAGATACGACTTCACCGTCGCATCCTGAAACAGGAACTGGAGCGCACCGCTACCGTTGCCCGTGGGGCCGGTGAACCACCGCGACCATCCGCCCGGGTCGTCTTCGTTGCCCGTCAGCGCCCAGCCCGGATAGGTATACGTGCCGTTGGCGAAACTCGATGCGCTCGTCCAGGTGTTCGCCGCCGCAATCTGTGCGTCCGACAAGCATGAATCACCGGCATCGGTACCGCTTGGGCAGCGAAGGACAGAAGGGTCGAAATAGCATGCGGATTGATTGGATACCACCCCGTCCACGATCCCGTCTGCCGCATCACATTTGTCGCGAATCGCTTTCGCGAGCAGCGAAATCTTCCCAGGCGTGAACGCCGCTCCGGGTGCGGAAACCGCTTTCACATTGCGATTGAACGCGCCCATGAATGCCGGCCAATCGTATGCCGGTGCGCGGACGATCACGCCGTCGAAAAGATCAGGATTTCGCTGGATCGCCATCAATCCCTCACGCCCACCATTGGAACACCCTTCGTAGTAAGACTGGTCTGGCGCTTTGCCATAGATTAGATGCAGCATCTCTTTCGCAGCGGCCGCAGCCGTCGGAACGGAACCTGACCCGAACAGGGATGCCAAAAATGGATCTGCAGCGAACGAGGCATCCGTTACAGAGGAACCGATGTGGCCACCGTTGCTTTGAACGATCGCGTATCCCGCTTTCAAGACTTCCGGCCCGCTCCACATGAAATTCTGGATCGAACCATCGTAACCGCCGCCGCCTTCATACAGCAGTTTCCCGTTCCAGTTGTCCGGCAGTTGCACCTGCATCGCGAGTTGCGGCGAGATCAGCGCCGATACCTTGCAGTAAGCCGGATCCGCACCTGTCGCCGCCACCATCAATGCATCGGTTACCGACGCACCACCAGCTGACTTTCCCTTCACCACGTCGCAAGCCTGTTGCGCGGTCAGCAATACCGGCGACGCAGGCGCGTCATCACTTCCACCACAACCCGATATCCCCATCGACGCAATGGCGGCCAGCGTGATCGCCACCACCGGACTTCCTGGCTTCGTTCTCACCTTCGTCTCCTCTTGATTGGAATGGCATCGCGTCACGGTCGAGGACGCAAGGACATGCTGTCTGCGTCGGGCGTCCGCATCTCACGAGTGACTTTTAAACGTGACGTACGCCATTTTTGGAAAAACACCTAACAGAAAGTGGCACGATGTGTCGCACACAATGTTGTTGTGCGACAAGAGTTTGGGGGCCACTTCGTGGACCGGCTGGCTCATTTGGTAGCGCACGGAACAAGCACGGAGCCTGTCTGTCATGCGTACGCACGATTACTCTCCTCTGGGATGGCGGATTCGATAGCAACGACGCACCCGATGTAGGTGTCCTGGGTCGGAATGACGTTGCCCATATCCATCCGGCCCACCCGCGCCGGGTCGACTTCGCTGCGGCGAAGCAACTCGCGAACCACGGTCACCGCAAGCTGGCTCGGGGGCACGCCAGCAATCGAGCCGCCAAAGGTACCAATCGCGGTACGAGCCGCACCCACCACATAGATTTCGCGCTCCTTCATATTCGTAGCTGTCTGATTCACTGGTTTCTCCGTCAATGTCCGTCGGGAAGCGTATTGGGCGCGGGCGTTGTCGATACGCCCTGTGCCACTGCCGCGGCTTCCTGCGACCGCAGGGCACGCAGATACCCGTCGCGCTGTTGCAAGCGCTCCCAGTACGCTGACACGGCCGGCGTAAACCGCTCGGCCAAGCCAAGGCACTGCGCCAGCATCAGCGCGTAACCAACAGACACGTCGGCAGCGGTAAAGCGCTCGGCACACAGGTATTCCTGCTCGATCAGTCGCGGTTCGAGTGTGCGCAACCTGGCTAGGAACCACTTGGTGTAGTCCTCTGCGACGCCCGGTTGCCTGCGCGACGAGGGCTCGAAGCGCGAATAGCGCAACACAAGCGTCTGCGGAAACGTTAGCGTCGCCTCGCCGAAGTGCAGGTAGTTGAGGTAAGCGCCAAAGTCATCTTCAGATGGCAGGACCTGTAGCGGCGTTGGCGCGTTGCGCGCACACAAGTACTGGCACATCGCTGCCGACTCCGTCATGCGTGTCGATCCGGCCACCAGAAGCGGAATCGTGCCCAGTGGGTTGAGGTCGAGATACGCTCGGGCATGAACACGCGGCGGAAAGGGCAGCATCACCAACTGGTAGTCCAGCAGGAGTTCTTCCATAATCCACAGCGGGCGGAACGACCGCGCGCTCATGCAATGGAACAGAGTGATCATGATGTGACTCGCTTTGCAAGAATGGCGCGCGCAACGCGCGAACGCGATGTTCGTCCCAACGCGACGCTGATCCAGGCCGAGCAGTCCACCAACCGTTCGAGGTCAACGCCCGTTTCGGCTCCAAGACTGTGGAGCAGATAGGCGACATCCTCGGTGGCGACATTGCCCGAGGCGCCCTTCGCGTACGGGCAGCCACCCAGACCGGCAACCGAACTATCGAAGCAGCGCAGCCCAAACTGCCACGAGGCCAACACGTTGGCGATTGCCATGCCGTATGTGTCGTGGTAATGGCCTGCCAGACGAGATACGGGCACCCTATTGGCCACGGCTTCCAACATCCGCTGAACGGAAGCAGGCGTTCCGGCACCGATCGTGTCGCCCATCGACACCTCGTAGCAGCCAAGAGCGATCAGGTCGGCGGCCACTGCCGCCACGGCGGCAGGCTCAATGACCCCGTCATAGGGACAGGCGATCGCGCACGACACGTAGCCGCGCACCCGCACGCCGAGGCGGCGCGCCGCTTCAACGATGGGAACGAAACGCTCGATGGATTCTTTGATCGAGGAGTTGATGTTCTTGCGCGAGAATCCCTCGGATGCTGCGGCGAAGACGGACACTTCGGTCGCACCGGCAGCCACTGCTGCCTCGAAACCCTTCAGGTTCGGTGTCAGGACCGGGTAGCTGACGCCCTCACGCTTGGGCAGGGCAGCCAACAACTCCGCATGGTCCGCCATCTGCGGTACCCATTTTGGCGATACAAACGCTGTAGCCTCGATGTTCCTTAAGCCCGCCCCCGCCAGCCGCTCGATGAACTCGAGCTTAGTGCGGGTAGACACGATACCGGGTTCGTTTTGCAGCCCGTCGCGCGGGCCGACCTCAACAATGCGTACTGCCGTTGTCATGACACGACCTTGAACTCGATCAACTCGACACCATTAGCCACCTGATCGCCAGCGGCGCAATGGAAAGTCTTGACGACACTGCGGGCGCGCGCCACCAAAGTGTGTTCCATCTTCACGGCCTCCATCACCAGCAGCGATGCTGCCCCTTGTTTACCGCGGAATCTAATTCGGCGAGCAACGCGATCACCCTCCCCGGCATCGGAGAACGCGACTCTCCGCCAAACGCGATGCGGCGCGAGAAACAGCGTATGGCTGTCGTTCTCGGCCAGATGATCGGCAACGCCGGAGATGCGCGTATGCACGTCACCGCCACCCACATCCTCCGCGCTGAGACCTCACCCGTGGCTGCTTTCACCAGCGGTGGACCACCGAGGAAGATTGTTCCCGGCCCCTTGACGATCACGGCTTCGTCGCTCATCGCCGGCACGTAGGCGCCGCCTGCAGTGCACGAGCCCATCACTACCGATATCTGGGGGGATGCCCTTAGCGGACACGTTGGCTCGGTTGTAAAAGATGCGCCCGAAATGATCCCGATCGGGAAACACCTCCTCTTGCGGCGGCAAGCAGCCGCCGCCAAGATCGACGAGATAGATACACGGTAGATGGTTTTGCTTAACGATCTCTTGCACGCGGAAGTGCTTCTTCACGGTCATCGGGTAATGTGTGCCCCCCTTGACAGTGGCATTGTTCGCGACGATCACACATTGACGACCTTGGATGCCACCAATGCCGGCGATGACACCAATCGAAGGAGCCTCGTCGTCGTACATGCCCAGCACAGCCAACTGCCCAATTTCCAGAAACGGAGTTCCTGGATCGAGCAGTTGCTCCACGTGCTCACGCGCGAGAAGCTTGCCACGAGCGGTATGCTTCTGCCGCGCCACTTGGCCACCGCCTTGAGAAACCTGCTCGACCTTGCCATTCGACGCTTCTACCAGTCCTCGCACGTGCGCAGCGTTGGCCTGGAAATCCGCCGAGCGGGGGTTGAGTTTGGATGGGACGATTTGCACGACGCTCCTCAACAATCACTGGTCCAGATGTGTCAGTAGCTTAGACAGCCTCCAAACAACGCCGCGCCAAGTTATTTGCAAATCCTGCCAATGGATTGGACAATATCGTAATGAATCCCGCCATCGCAGCAACACCCATCGCGTTCGCTCAGTCAATCATTCGTGCCTATGAACGGTACGGAATAGACCCCCGCAACGCTTTGCGCGCCGCACAAATACAGCCATCAAGCCTGCCTCGAACCGACGTATGCATGACGGCCGATCAGTTGGAGGTGCTTACAGATATCGCGATGCGAGAACTGGATGACGAGGCGCTCGGCTGGTTCTCCCGACGCCTGCCGTGGGGTACTAACGGCATGCTGTGTCGCGCCGCATTGCCGTCAGCCAACTTGCGAGTGGCGTTGTCGCGCTGGTGTCGCCATTACGCGATGCTAATTGACGACATCCGCCTCGAACTTCGCGTTGAAGGTGGAGTTGCACACTTGAACGTCTATGAACGCGCGAACTTGGGACCTCAGCGTGAGTTTTGTTTGGTGAGCACCTTGCGCAATATCCACGGCTTTGCGTGCTGGCTGATCGACTCACGCATTCCACTGACGAGCGCAACATTTCCCTACCCTGAACCCGCATATTTCAAGTCCTATGACCTGATGTTTCGCGGGCGGGTGAGCTTTCTGGAACCACACGCCGGGTTCAGCTTCGATGCCGAATACCTCAAGCTTCCCATACGTCGCGATGACCACGACTTGCGCCAGATGCTGCTACGTCCCCTGCCGCTGATCGTGCTGCAATACCGGCGCGACCGATTGCTATCGCAGCGCCTTCGTGACCTGCTGCGCACACGCAGCCTTGAGCTGTCGAATGCTGATGTATTGGCGTTCGAACTCAATTTGTCGACCCGAAGTCTGTATCGCCATTTGGCCGAAGAAGGCACCTCCCTGCAACACATTAAGGATGAAGTGCGAAGGGATGTCGCCAAGCAACTTTTGACCCGATCGCACAAGTCGCTCAAACAGGTGGCTGCTGCTGCGGGATTTCGCAACGAGGCGAGTTTCAATCGCGCGTTCCGGCGGTGGACCGGCCAGAGCCCAGGCGAGTATAGGCAATCCATGAAGGGCGCATAGAGCAAGCAAGGTCGCGCATAAGGCTGGCACGAATTGCAAATACCTTGGCACTGCGTGTCGCCGACACGGCGTCTAATCTGAAGGCAAAAAGCCATGCCGCGAAGGAGACGCACGATGATTCAACTGCCCGGACTCACGTTCGAACTCGGTGAGTCCATCGAGATGCTGCGTGACATGGTCAGCAAGACCACGCATGAGGGCCTGCACGTAGGTGATTTCTACGCGGCGCGCTGGAAGGCCGGCAGCGAGGTGGTGCGCTTCCAGGACGATATCTACAAGTACATCACGCCAGTAGACCTGAAGCAGTGAGTGCCCTGTGCACTTCAAACCATCCTCAATCTCGGAGACACTCCCGCATGTCCACACAGCATCCCGGCACCGAGGCACTGCTCGTGCCCAAAGATGGCCTTTCCCATGTGCGCGGCTCGACCGACGTCCCGCTTGCCGATGTCACGATCGGGCAGTTTCTGAGCGAGACCGTGAGGCGTTTTCCGCAGCGGCCGGCTGTCGTGTTCCGTGAGCAGGGGATTCGCTGGACCTGGCGAGAATTCGCAGACGAGGTCGACGTGCTGGCGGCCGGCCTCGCCGCGCTCGGCATCGAGAAAGGCGATCGCGTCGGGATCTGGTCGCCGAACCGCGTGGAGTGGCTGCTGACGGAATTCGCGACCGCCCGCATCGGCGCGATCCTCGTCAACGTCAATCCCGCCTATCGGCTGGCGGAACTCGAGTATGCGCTGAACAAGTCGGGCTGCAAGGCGATCATCGCCGCCGAACGCTTCAAGACGTCGATGTATCTCGAGATGCTGGGCACGCTCGCGCCCGAGCTTGTCATGGCCGAACCCGGCGATCTGCATGCAGCACGCCTGCCGCATCTGAGGATCGTGATCCGCATGGGAGACGCCGCCACTCCCGGCATGCTCTCGTTCGCCGAGGTCGTCGAAATGGGACGCAAGAGGCTCGACAAAGCGGCGCTCGATGCGCTCGGAGCCGCGCTCGCGCCTCGCGATCCGATCAACATCCAGTTCACGAGTGGCACGACAGGTAATCCGAAAGGGGCCACGCTGACGCACTACAACGTCGTCAACAACGCCCGCTATATCGCGAGGGCAATGCGCTTCATGGAAAACGACGCGCTCTGCATCCCCGTTCCGCTCTATCACTGCTTCGGCATGGTGTTGGGGGTGCTCGCCTGCGTCTCGACGGGTGCGAAGATGGTGTTCCCCGGCGAGGCGTTCGAGCCCGGCGTGGTGCTTGCGGCCGTCGCCGAGGAGCGCTGCACGGCGCTGCACGGCGTGCCGACGATGTTCATCGCCGAGCTCGATCATCCCGATTTCGAGAAATTCGATCTGACGTCGCTGCGCACCGGGATCATGGCTGGCTCCCCGTGCCCGATCGAGACGATGAAGCGCGTCGTCGCCCGCATGCATTTGTCGGAGATCACGATTGCCTACGGCATGACGGAGACGAGCCCCGTCTCGTTCCAGAGCGCCACGACCGACCCGCTCGAGAAACGTACGAGCACTGTCGGCCGGATCCGGCCGCATCTCGCGGCGAAGATCGTGGACCCCGCCGGCGCGATCGTGCCCGTGGGGCAGACGGGAGAGCTCTGCACTAAGGGCTATGCGGTGATGCTCGGCTACTGGGATGACGAGCCGCGCACACGCGAGGCGCTCGTCGACGGCTGGATGCACACGGGCGATCTGGCGACGTTCGACGTCGATGGCTATTGCAACATCGTCGGTCGGCTGAAGGACATGCTGATCCGCGGCGGCGAGAACGTTTATCCGCGCGAGATCGAGGAGCTGTTGTTTCGACATCCAAAGATTCAGAGTGTCCAGGTCTTCGGCGTGCCCGACGAGAAGTACGGCGAGGAGGTGTGCGCGTGGATCGTCGTGCGCCCGAGCGAGCAGTTGAGCGAAGACGAGGTGCGACAATACTGCCGTGAGCAGATCGCGCACTACAAAGTGCCGCGCTATATCCGCTTCGTCGACGAGATGCCAATGACCGTCACGGGCAAGGTGCAGAAGTTTGTCATGCGCGAGCGCATGATCGAGGAGTTGAAGCTGAAGGCCCTGAAGACGGCGTGAGAGAAAAAACGCAGGAAAAAATAAGAGTGGCTGGTGCTTCATCTGCAAGGACTTCCATATGAAATGGATTGGAATGCGACAGATGAAAGGCGCCAGCAGCTCACTTATGATATGTGCGATTCAGAGACATCGTTTCACCTCTTAGGGCACCGCGTTTGTTGCGTGATGACTTTCGGCGAGAATCTTCGAGCAATTGTCAAGACTGGTGTATGCGGGTCGGGCAGCCAGCGCTTGAGGAGCCGGTGTGCTTTCGATCACCGGAGTGTCGTCATTGAAAGGAATGCCCTTCAGAAGCGGTTCGATCTTGCCGACGCCGCGAATCTTCCTCCGGGTCAGCTCGACCGCTTCGATCAGCTTGAACGACCATCGCGAGGAAGATGGAGCGCGACAGACAGTTGCGCTTGCGGCTCGTGAGATGGCGCACCGTCGCGACCATCGATTCAATCGGATTCGTGGTCCGCACGTGCTGCCAATCTTGTGGAACCAGCAGCGCTAGTGCCGTGTCCGCGGATACACCTCTTCAAGCGTCGCCCACATCCCCATCGCGCTGTCGCCGACAGTAAGCAGCGGCGGTGCTTGCAGAGTTCGTTTCTTCAGGTCGAGCAGCAGCTCTTTCCAAGACTTCTTCGATTCGCGATAACCGTCGTTGACACGCGCGGCGACTTGCGCACATAGGACGGCACGATCGTCGAATTGAACTTGATGTCGGAGCCCGAACGATCGTCGTGGACGCCGTTCATCGGCCAACTCAGCGCGTCAAGATGTGCATCGAAACTCCACGTAGAGTCTAGTGCCGAACGAACGTCGAGAAGCAAGCCGATCTACTTGAGAAACCTCTTACCGCCTGCGAACAAGCCATCGCCGATGTTCAGCGCTGTGTCATCCGTCACCGATTCGGCGAGACGCAGAGCGGCGAACTGCGCGCTTTCGTCCTGAAATGCAGCCAGCGCGCCCCGCTCAACTTGTTCGTCCAGACGCTGCGGCGGTCCACGACTGGAGAAACTGGCGTGGCTGGGCCGCTACCAGCGCGTGACGGAGTGCTTCGCCAAAGCCTGCGAGAAGCTGCTGCAAGCGGCCAACGTGCAGGCGGTGGCGGCCGCCTTCGACCTGGGCTGGCACACAGGCAAATCGATCGACAAGATGCGCCAGCGGGCGCGCGTGAGCGAACCCGACTCGTCAACGATCCGCTATCTGGCGATGGACTAGTTCGCGCTACATAAAGGCCATCGCTATGCCACCGTGGTGGTCGAGCCGATCAGCCGGCAAGTGCTCTGGATCGGGCCGGACGCTCGCGGGAGAAGCCGGGCCTTCTTCGAACAGCTTCCCGAAGGCCTCGCCAAGCGTATCGAATCGGTAGAGATCGACATGACCACGGCCCAGGAACTGGAGATCAGGGAACAGCGTCCGCAGGCGGAAATCATCTTCTACCTATACCACGTCGTGGCCAAGTACGGCCGCGAAGTGATCGATCAGGTGCGGGTCGATCAAGCCAATCAACTGCGCCATGACAAGCCGGCCCGCAAGGTTCTGAAATTCAGCCGCTGGCTGTTGCTGCGCAACCGCCACAACCTTAAGCCAGATTAGGCCATGCACCTGAAGGGCTCCTGGCGGCCAATCAGTCGCTCTTATGCGTCTACGTGTTACGCGACGAGTTCAACGGGCTCTGGTTCTACCGAAAGCCGGCCTGGAAGCGATTGTTCGAGCGGGCTCAGCACAGCGGGATCGCTGCCCTGCAAAAGTTCGCCGAGCACTTGCTGGGCTACCGGCACGGAATCGTGACTCGCTGCCGCCATCCGCTCAATACCAGCATCGTTGAAGGCATCAACAATACCATCATGGTCATCAAGCGCCGGGCTTATAGCTACCGCGACGACGAATACTTCTTCCTCAAGATCCGCGCCGCGTTCCCCGGTAGGCCTCGATGAACCCGAGTTGCGGCTGCGATCAGAACGGGGGGCGAAATACTCGGTTCATCGTGTTTGCTCTAGAACGGGATAGTCGATATAGCCTTGGGGGCCGTCGGAATAAAACGTTTCGCGTTCGGGCTCGTTGAGCGGCGCGCCAGCGACGAAGCGTTCTAAAAGGTCGGGATTCGCGAGGTACAGACTACCGAACACGGCGGCGTCAGCATCGCGGCTCACGATCAGCGACGCGGCGCTATCCCGGTCCAGTCCCCCGCCGAGAAGCAACGCACCGTTGAACAGTGGCCGCACCAGCGCGCGGTAGTCAAACGCGCTGCCGGTCCGTGCAAGATGTAGGTACGCGAGCTGCAGCATGCCGACCCGCTCCACGAGGTACTTGTAGGTTTCCTGCGGTGCCGCGTCAGTCACGCTGTTGAAGCCCATTTCCGGCGAAATCTTGATGCCGACGCGATCGCTGCCTGCTTCGTCGATCATCGCGTCCAGCACTTCAACGATGAAGCGTGCGCGATTCTCCGGCGATCCGCCGTAGCGATCGGTGCGCTGATTGGTCCCCGACGACAGGAACTGTTCCGGCAGATAACCAGAGGCCGCATGCAGTTCAACTCCGTCGAATCCAGCCTGCAACGCGTGACGCGTGGCGAGTCGGTACTCGTCAACGATTGCAGCGATTTCGTCGATGTCGAGCGCGTGCGGCACGACGAAGTCCTGCGGCCCTGTCGCGGTGTATGTCTGGCCAACGGCGGCGATCGCAGAAGGCGCGACAGGCGTCGCCCCATCCGGCAGCATGCTCGGATGCGAAACGCGCCCGGTGTGCATCAACTGCAGGAAAATCAGGCCGCCTCGCTCGTGGACCGCCTCGGTGATGCGCGTCCATCCCTCGATCTGCGCAGCGGAATGGATGCCCGGCGTACGAACGTAGCCTTTGCCCATCGGCGATGGAAAAGTCCCTTCGGCGATGATCAGGCCGGCGTCCGCGCGCTGCGCGTAGTATTGCGAGGCGAGCGCGGACGGTACGCCAGTCGTGTCGTCGGCACGCGAGCGCGTCATTGGTGCCATGACCAGCCGGTTGCGCAGTGTATAGCGTCCAATGCGAACGGTTTCGTTGAGTGGATTCATGTCGATTCCTCGAACGGTGAAGGGGTGTCCAGATGGTGATCTGATTCATGAATGGGATAAAGAGCTAAAATTGAAATCACTAATCCACCAATGGAGCAATTGCCGTGGAACTGCTCAGCTACATGCACGCGTTCGTTGAGGTCGCACGAACCAAGAGTTTTCGCCGGGCGGCGGACGCCTTGGATATGCCGAACTCGACGCTGTCACGTCATATTGCGGAGTTGGAGAAGAAGATCGGATTGCGGCTGCTGAATCGCTCGACGCGCAGAGTCGAGCTGACCGACGCGGGCGAGGTGTATTTCAAGCGCTGCCAAAGCATCGTCGAGGAAGCGCGGATCGCGCACGAGTGGCTCCTCGACGTGGCCGAACGTCCGACCGGCACGCTACGTGTATCGATGCCCGCGGACCTCGCCACCGGTTATCTCGCACCGATCATTGCGGATTTCGCGAAAGCGTATCCGCTGATCGCGTTCGAGTTCGATCTGTCGCCGCGCCCTATCGATCTACAGGCGGAGCCCTTCGATCTCGCAATCCGCATCGGTCCGCCGCCCACGGCGCCATCGACGCTCGTCGCACGGCCGATCGCCGTGCTGCCGCGCTATCTGTATGCGTCGCCCGAATATCTGCGCAGCGCTGCGCCGCTCACCCACCCGAACGATCTCGCGCAGCACGTGGTCTGCCTCGTGGAGGGCGTAGGGAAGCAGGGGCGAGCCGAAAGGACGTTCTATCGCGGCGGCGAGTCGGTCGCCGTAATGATCGGTACACGCTTTGCGATGAACAGCGTCGCGCTCAGCCGCGCGCTGGCGATTCAAAGCGTCGGGCTTGCGGTGCTGAACAATGTGCTAGCGCAGCACGATGTCGAGTTGGGGCGCCTCGTTCGCGTGCTCCCCGACTGGAGTCTTGCGCCGGTTCAGGTGCACGCGTTGACCGACACCCGTCTTCTACCGGCGAGAGCGCGACTGTTTATCGATTTCCTGAAGGCACAATTGAGCGAGCCCTAGACAGGCGCAATGGCCCGTTTCGCCGACCGGAATGATCGCTCACTGGGTGGATCCGACCTCTGAGCATCCAAGTAATGAAGGACGCGAACGACGTTTCATGGCCGACACGAACAAATGAGTCACGCTGACTTGAACTCGGCGATGAACCCGAATTATTACTCGTCACGCCCCCCGCCAGCAGCCACTTGTAATGGTCAAACCCGATCCAACAGCGTCTGCGGCGTGCAGCCGACCATCAGCGCAATCGATTCGATTGCCGCCCACATCGACGGGTACTCGCTACGCAGCTCGCCCGCGCGGACCAGCGCGTAATATCGTCAGTTTATCGGTCCGGCGGGACGCGGTCGGCGATTACTGTGCCAACCCACTAAGATCGACAGTTTCCCCTCGCGCGTATCAATATTTCGATTACTGTCGCGCGAACTGACTACGAACCACTTCGAACTCGCTGGGATTGTGCTGCTTAAGCTGCTGGTAGTAGCCCACACGACTTATCTGATAGCCACCCTGGCTTCGTAGGTCAGCCAATGCTTCGGCCATCTTCAAAGCCATCGTGTTAGGGTTGAGAAGAGCATGGTTTCGTTTCGCACCGGTGTCTCGCAGCCATTTCTCATAACTGGCCGAAATGAGCGTGCAGCCGAAGACACAAGCCTCAGCATTGCTCGCTTCCATCGCTGCGGCAGCTTTCTTTGCGGCATCGACAGCCACTGCCTCAGTGTCTTTAATCATGTCCGACGCGAACCAATCGATACAAGAGACGCTTCGGCAATTTGATTCCTGACCGTAGACCCGCACCATATCTCTCAGATAGGGAACAGCTTTGTGGTGGTCGGTAACTACTACGAAATCGTGGCCATAATATGGCGCAAACAGCATCGTGGCCTCAAGTGGCCCAATAACAGGAATATCAACCAGCTCTCGAGATACGCGCACACCAGGATCGTAGCAACAGCCTACAATGACCGCGTCGAATCCCGACTTCTCGGCCATGATGACTTCATTAAAGACAGCTTCTTCGATAAGATGCTTGCTGTAGTAGTAGTCAATATTCTCCGGGCAATTAGTCGTGTTTGTCACGACGAGTTCCGCATCTTTTCTTAGATATGGGGTCAATGTCTCCGAAATTAGCGCGTTGTATTGTGATGTACCGAAGGGGTTGATGAAACTTATGCGCATACTCATAGCTATGTTCGGAACCGTTTGATTTTGATCAGGCGAAAACGGGGTGAAGGCTGGGCTTCCACCTTGTTAGCGAGAGCACTTCATTGAATAAATCGGCTTGGCCCCACATCTGCGCTCTTCGGGTCTAATCCATAGGCTTGCATGATCCGAGCAATATCCTTAGTCTTCTGCATATCATCGATATCAGCATTCAAGGCAGCGCTGAGGGCAGCGTTGCCCTTCGAGTACACAAATCCAACTTGTGCCGGCTTGACAGATGCTCGAACGCGAGGATCTCCTGACCCGACGAGGATTTTCATTCCAGGATAACCACCTTTCTTTTGTGCATACAGACCAGTAGCGATACTATCGAGAGCAGCGTCCAGGCGTCCCGCCTGTAAATCTTGGGCCATTGCGACAGGAGTCGGGTAAAGCTTAAGGTTGTCTTTAAACAACGCCTGCAGGTCAGCCGTCCAGTTGTAACCTTGGATAGTGCCTACTTGCTTACCCTTGAGTTGGTCGAACGTCGTGTAACCTTCCTTTGAGTAGATCGCCAATTGGTCGAGGTAGAGTGGATCGCTCATTCCGACAACCTTCACGCGATCGGCGGTCCGATACCACTGAGCCGCCGAAATATCAACCTTTCCTGTAGTGACGTATTGGATGGCAGAACCAAAGCCGACGGGCAGCGCATTAATTTTCAGACATTCTTTCTCAGCGATTTTTTTCAAAATATCGCCCTCTACTCCAGAAAGCGACCCTCCGCTACCCGGCACATCAAACGGCGGGAACTCAGCCGTCGAGATCGTCAGAATACCCGGCACAACCGTTTTGAATTGATGGGCCGGCACACACTCTGCGACCGCTGCATTCATACCAATTATGGAAGATGCAATAATGGTGAGGCTGACAACGTATTCTTTAGATTTTCTCATGACGACTCCATTCATCAGTGCTGTTGAACAATCCGGAGGTTGAAATTCTTGGGTGTAGTCTTTAAGTGAAACTCATTGAATGCGCGTGCTAAATCTTCGCCTCGTGTCGAGACAGTCTCCGCTCCAGCGAGGAGACAAGCAACGTGGATGGGACGCAAATCACCGTGTAGAGCAAAGCAGCAAGTAGCAACACCGGCATGTACATGAAAGTTTCAGAGCCAATCTGCTGCGCCTTTGTCACCAACTCTGGAAGCGCAACGGTAAAGCACAACGATGTGGCTTGAAGCATGACAACGCCGAATCCGAGCAGCGGCGGAATAGAAACTCTGAGTCCTTGGGGTACGATGATCAGGCGTAGCGTGTCCACCTCGTCAAGTCCGATGGCGTATGACGCTTCGCGTTGACCGTGCGGGACCGCCTGTAGGCCTGCCCTGATAATCTCGCTCGTATATGCGCCTGTGCACCAGGCCAGAGCAAGCACCGATGACAAGAACGAGGAAAGTGTTATGTGGACCGACGGCAAACCAAAGTAGAAGAACTGAAGCAAAATCAGCACGGGAGCACCACGACCGAGCTCTACCAACACAATTGTGATGTTCCGCAATACACGCTTCGACGTACCGACTCCGAGCGCAAAAAAGAGGCCGAGTGGCACGCCAATAAGCATGCAGAGGACGGTTACTTTCAAGCTCGTAAGAAGTCCTTGCGCCAGCGTCGGTAACCACTGGATCCACATATCAAAGAACGAGCTCATCGTGCAATCCGTAGTCTCAAGCGTTTATCTAGACTTCTCGATACATAGGCCATCACAAGGCTAATTGCGAAATAGAACAATCCCGATATGATGTAGACCTCGAGCCCCCGGAAGGTCTGTTGCGACACTCGATATGCCGCTTGCGCCATCTCGGGTACACCAATTGTCGACGCTACGGCAGTATCTTTCAAAAGACCGATTGCATAGGTAGCGGCAGAAGGAAGGGCAACTCGAAAGATCTGTGGAGCTAGGATCTCCGTGTACTGACGTAACCCCGATAGTCCAAGCACCTTCGCTGCCTCGAACTGGCCAGCCGGGATCGCCTTCATGGCGCCCCTATAAATCTCACCAAGATTTACTGCAGTGATAAGTCCAAGACCAGCTACTGCAGCTGTCATCGGACTCATAGCAACGAGTCCGTTTCCAATTCCGAAGAAAATTATGAATAGCCACACTATTGGCGGAATCGATCGGACAACAAGAATGATGGAGTGCGATACAGTTCTCACGACAGCGCTCTTGGACGACGCGACGGCGCAAATCGGCACTGCGAGAACTGCACCGATTACGAAAGAAGATGCCGTGAGCATCAGCGTCCACGGCAGCGCCTGAATAACAGCAATCGCAATCGTTGAGAGAAGGTGCTCCATCACCGATTCCTCACGGCTGAGAGGAAACGCTGAACACGCTCGGTCTTCGGATGTTGCATGACCTCCCTGCTACTCCCTTCTTCTAAGATGCCGCCATCTGCCATCACAATCACTCGGTCAGACACACTCTCAGCAAATCGCATCTCATGCGTCACCACGAGCATCGTCATGCCGTCCTCTGCTAGCTCCCTCATCACGGCAAGCACCTCAAGACCGACTTCAGGATCAAGCGCCGATGTCGGCTCGTCAAAAAGCATTATTTTGGGGTCGAGTGCCAGGGCACGCGAAATAGCGATACGCTGTTGTTGCCCACCGGAGCAGCGGGCCGGATATTGGTCCGCCTTATTAGCAAGACCAACTCGCTTCAGAAGCGCAAGAGAGCGTTCGTTGGCCTCTTCTCTAGAGCGCCCCAATACACGACATTGGGCTAGGCTGACGTTCTCGAGCACGGTAAGGTGCGGAAAAAGATTGAATGACTGGAACACCATTCCGAGCGTACGCCTGAAATGGTTCAGTTTTGCCTTCCCAGGGGCCTGCCCTGCGACAATCTGCACTCCATCAACAGTCACGGCGCCCGCAGTCGGCGGCTCGAGCTGGTTGATGCATCTCAATAAGGTGCTCTTTCCCGAGCCGCTCGGGCCAATCACCGCTACAACTTCCCCCGCTATCATCTGCAAGTGGACATTGAGCAAAACCTGATGGTTCCCATACGCCTTCGAAACGGCATCCAGCTTCAACAAGGGAGTGAAAGTATCTGCTTGAGCCCCCATGATCGCACTCACTTCTGAAATATCACCCATGCTGCTCACCGGTTTCCGTTGAAAAAGGCGCGGCCAGGAGACCTATCGAGATTTGTCTGCACCAAGTCGGTTTCCCCAGCCGCACAACCCACGTTTTCACTGACCATTAGACCAATTGACCTCTAAATTTGACCACCCAGTCAGTATGCACGAGCATACTCGTGAGTCAAAATATTTTTCGATGAGTCAGGGGAAACGAGGAGGCGTCCGATGTCAGAATTGCGCGCACACCGAGGGGTACAGGCGATACAAGGAACGGCCGCTACTTGACGTTGCAATCCGCGGACATGGCACCAATGTAGGAGGAGGCGCAGACGGTGTTAGCCACGTCGCTGTATTGTGACAGTTGTGGCCTAGGATACGCACTTGCAACCGTGCGGAAACGACTTTCTCAGCACATGAAACGACGCGCGGCTGTCAAGCGAAGCCGAGCGCAACTTGCCCGCGAAGACGAGCTCACCTTCTGAGATGGCGGTCCGCATTTAGCTCAAGCGCAACAGCCTTTCTTGCAAAAGCACCTTTCCGTTTCATTCGAACGTCCGCGTCTTGCTGTAGCGATCGAGATATGCTCGTGTCGCAAAGAGCTAGCAGAGTCATAACCTTTGTCAGCATTAAATGCATCATTAGCGATTGATGTGCCGCAGGATATAATCCATCGCCGCGAGTTGTGGCGCACCTCCGGCGTGCGCCCGGATCGGAACTACACGAACATCGATCCGATCGAAATGGGAAGACGCCTCGAGTGGCCGCGCCAGGATCCGACAAAATTGGGAATTCTCCCTCCAAGACACTCCGTTTTGCCCAGTCATCAGTAAGCGGCTAGCCAACGCGTCTTGACGAGAGAGTTTAGGCGGCGTTCGAGTATGGCTGCCAGCGATGCGGCAGCAGCGCGTTGATGTCGCTAGCCTTGTGGGTCGGCAAGCGTGTGAGGACGTCCTTCAGATAGGCGAGTGGATCGAGCCCGTTCAGTTGCGCC
>NZ_CAJPHE010000037.1:0-42433 GCF_905339875.1 Burkholderia sp. BCC1998 | reverse complement strand
AGCTTTTCGGTTAGCAAGGGCGAGGTCGTCACGTTGCTTGGGCGCAATGGCTCCGGCCGTACGACGACGCTGCGCGGAATCATGGGGCTGACGGGTACGAGAAGGGGATCCATCAAGATCAACGAGACGGAATCCATCCATCTGCCCACCTGCAAGATTGCCCGTTTGGGTGTCGGTTATTGTCCCGAGGAACGCGGCATTTTCTCGGGGCTGTCGACCGAGGAGAACTTGATGTTGCCGCCGATGGTATCTAAGACGGATCGCGGCATGTCGATCGACGAAATCTACGACTTGTTCCCTAATCTTGCCGAGCGCCGGCGCAGCCAGGGAACGCGCCTATCGGGCGGAGAACAACAGATGCTCGCGGTAGCGCGGATCCTGCGTACCGGCGCGAGGCTGCTTCTGCTCGACGAGATTTCTGAAGGGCTCGCACCAGTCATCGTGCGCGCACTCGCACGCATGATCAGCAAACTAAAGGAGAAAGGCTACACCATCGTGATGGTGGAGCAGAATTTTCGGTTCGCCGCGCCGTTGGCAGACCGCTTCTATGTCGTCGAGCATGGGCGTGCGATCGAGCACTTCACGGCCGATGAACTTGACGAGAAGAAGCCTGTTCTGACCGAATTGCTTGGTGTGTAGTGAGGGAAACATGGAAGAACTACTGGGAATTCCGCTGCCGGCACTGACGAGCCAGTTGTTGATCGGTCTCGTCAATGGTTCGTTTTACGCACTGCTTTCACTCGGCCTTGCCGTGATATTTGGGATGCTCAACGTCATCAACTTTGCCCACGGCATGCTGTACATGCTTGGTGCACTACTGACTTGGATGGGACTGAGCTACCTGGGGCTCAACTACTGGATCATGTTGATCACCGCACCGATTGTCGTCGGCGTATTGGGGGGCATTTTCGAAAAGACCATGCTGCGTTGGCTTTACAAGGTCGACCACATCTATGGTCTGCTGTTGACATTTGGCATCACGCTGGTAGTGGAGGGCCTGTTTCGGTCGATCTACGGGGCATCGGGGCAACCCTATTCAGCGCCAAGTGTGCTCGCCGGCACGCTCAATCTCGGTTTCATGCTGCTTCCTGCCTATCGTGCCTGGGCCGTCGTTCTCTCCCTTGTCGTTTGTTTTTCGACCTGGTATGTGATCGAACGGACGAAGCTCGGCGCGTATCTGCGCGCGGGAACGGAGAATCCGAAGCTGGTTGAAGCGTTCGGCATCAACGTGCCGGTGATGATCACGCTAACCTACGCCTTCGGTGCCGCACTGGCGGCGCTGGCTGGCGTCTTGGCCGCTCCAATAGTTCAGGTATCGCCGTTGATGGGAACGAACCTGATCATCACGGTGTTTGCTGTCGTAGTCATCGGCGGAATGGGCTCGATTGTGGGTTCGATCCTCACTGGCCTTGGATTGGGTGTCGTCGAGGGATTGACGCGCGTCTTTTACCCGGAAGTTTCAGCGACGGTCGTCTTCATTGTCATGGCGGTCGTGCTGATGTTTCGCCCGGCGGGGCTGTTCGGTAAAGGGAATTGAGGAGTATCTAGGTGAACAAGAAAATCGGCTATTCGATCGCGCTGATCGCGATGCTGGTCGCACCAGCTTTCATCTATCCGGTGCTGCTGATGAAGTTGCTCTGTTTCGCGCTGTTTGCCTGCGCCTTCAATCTCCTGATCGGCTTCACCGGGTTGCTCTCATTCGGACACGCCGCGCTTTTCGGGGGTGCGGGCTATATTGCCGGATACGTCTTGCGTGACATGGGTTATCCGTTTGAGATCGGGGTGATTGCAGGAACGCTCGGCGCGGCAGTGCTGGGTCTCGCGATGGGCGCGCTGGCAATCCGCCGAAAGGGCATCTACTTTACGATGATTACGCTCGCCCTCGCGCAGATGCTGTATTTCTACTGCCTGCAGGCACGTTTCACTGGCGGTGAAGATGGCATGCAGGATGTGCCTCGGGGATGGTTGCTGGGCATGTTCAATTTGGCCAACGATATGACGATGTACTACGTCGTTCTCGTCATCACGGTCGCGGGATATATCGCTATCCTGCGCATAGTGCAATCACCGTTCGGTCATGTGTTGAGGGCGATCAAGGAGAACGAACCTCGCGCTATCTCCCTTGGCTACGACGTCGACAGTTACAAGTTGCTCGCCTTCGTGTTGTCGGCTGCATTGGCAGGGTTGGCCGGTGCGACAAAATCCGTGGTGCTTGGATTTGTGACATTGGGAGACGTACATTGGACCATGTCGGGCCTCGTCATCCTGATGACGCTTGTCGGCGGACTGGGAACGTTGACAGGGCCGGTGGTCGGTACACTCGTTATCATTTTGTTGGAAAATCGATTGAGCGATTTTGGAGACGGGCTGGCGAATCTGACGCAAATCGAATGGTTCCGTGATCTTGGCGAATCCGTCACGATCGTCACGGGCCTCATCTTCATTGTATGCGTTCTTCTATTTCGGAAGGGCATAGTAGGGGAGTTTGCCGGTCGCTTTCAGCTTCGGAAAAAGCGGCGGGCAGAAAATTCCCGGCAGGCAATGTTGGACACCGCGGGTTAATCTTCCTAACGAATCAGTTTTCTTTGGCATTGAATGATGAGCTTTCTCGACTAGAACGTGATATTTTTGGAAGTCGTGCATCGTATCAACGATGCTCGCAAATCGGGCGTAGAGGTGAAGAGGGTAAGTTACTCCGTAGATAGAAAATTCGTATTTTGTGAATATGGCGATTGCTGTGTGGATTAATTGCCCGGAGAAATCATGCGTGTATATCAGGTTGAAAACGAATGGACCATGGACAATCTCCGCATTGGAGAGCGCCCAATTCCCGAGCCGCGCGACGGGCAGGTGCGCATCAGGATGCGGGCAGCAGCCCTGAATTATCGGGATTCTTTAATTCCATTCCGCGGCTATGGAAAGCGCATGCAGCAGTTGCCGCTCATTATGCTAAGTGACGGCTTCGGTATCGTCGATGCGGTCGGTGCCGGAGTTACCCGAGTTCAACTTGGCGACCGAGTATGTCCGCTGTTCTACCAAAGTTGGCTGGGGGGGCCGCCCAGTAACGAGCGGTTCCGATATAGCCTGGGCTGCGAGCAGGACGGTACGATGTCGGATTATCTCGTCCTATCGGCCGAAGGGGTAAGTAAGGCACCGGCACATCTTGACGAAGTCGAAGCGGCAACGCTGCCGACGGCAGCGGTCACGGCCTGGCGTTCGTTGGTCACTGAGGGGAATCTCAGACCGGGGGAAACGGTGCTCATACAAGGAACCGGCGGTGTATCCCTGTTCGCTCTTCAGTTTGCCAAACTGCTCGGTGCCCGCGCGATCGTGATTTCATCCAGCGATGAAAAGCTCGCTCGAGTGCGTGCGTTGGGGGCGGATGAAACAGTGAACTATCGCGAGAATCCTCAGTGGGGAAAGATCGTGCGAGAAATCACTGGTGGTCACGGTGTCGATCATGTTGTTGAAGTAGGCGGGGCCGGCACACTAGAACAGTCATTACGTGCGGTTCGCACCGGTGGCTCGCTGAGTATGATTGGCGTGCTTGCAGGTTCGGAGCCGACGATCCCGCTCGGCCAAATTGTGACGCGCCATATCCGCCTGCAGGGCATTACTGTGGGAAATCGAGACGATTTCGAAGCGATGGCAGCTGCAATCGCACTACATGAACTACGTCCGGTCATTGATCGGGTATTTGATTTCGAATCGTTGCGGTTGGCACTCGATTACATGGCATGTGCGCAACACTTCGGGAAGATCTGCATTCGACATGCATCGGGCTGAGCAGAAGGGGAGTGAAGTAATTGATTTGCAAGTGCGGTTGTTGCCATTATTCGAGCTTTCGTCTTTGTTTTGATGGAAACGTATCATCTTCAAGAATTCGATGCCGTAGGATTTGGAGATTCGTGAAGAAATATAGATATGCGAATAAACAGTCAGGTTGTGCGTGTACGCCGAGATGAAGTTTAAGATGGCGAGGTTGGATGCGCATGTAGAGAAGCGCCAGCGTGGCTACCGGACAATGGGGCACAGTGTGCACGCGTGCCGGGAATCCCCCGTACCATGTTCGCGATCGATGCTTGCTGCGCGAGGACCCGAGCCTTGAGCTCAGCGACGATAGCCGAAAGCGGCGTATCTTTGGACACGCGTCGCAGTTTACGAGGCTTCGGTGCGGTTTACAACATCGACAGAGCGGCAGGATGTCGCGGATGTTGCTAGTCGATGCCCTTGAGTACCATCGACAGTTGGGCGCTCGTCAGAGGAATCTTTCCGCCGTCGGCCTGCGACCAGATAAAACGGTCTTGCTCCAATGGTTTTGCAGGCAACCAGAGCCAAAAGTAGAACCCCGCGTGCATTTGGCGGGTTCTGCGCTTTCAGTTAGCCCCGGGACGGATAGTCACGGTTGTGCCGTAGACCGTCGCAAGGAAACCCCGTCGGTGCTTAGAAGCGGTGGACGATACCTAACCCTGCTGCGAACATACGGCTCGAGGACGACGGAGTCGACTGGAAGCCGTCGCCTATTGATGCTGTTGCATCGATCTGCCGGTTCGTCGCGCCTGCCGCCGTGAACGTCGGTGTGCTGAGCGTGTGGCCGTTCGCGCGCTGGAACGCTCCCAGTGCGTAGAAACCGGTACGCTTGGATAGCGCGTAGTCCTGGGACAAAACTGGTGGTACAGCGCTGCGTCGTCGATATAGGAATAGCATTGGGATCTCCGAGATCGTCAAAGCGGATACCAGTACACGGCGATCGACGACTTCTCTCGGTCCCGGGTACTGGCAATCTGCCCCACGCAGAAACGCCCGAAATACACTGCGCATTCTTGATCGCGTCATTGAGGAGATGCCGCTCACAATCCAGCGTATCCAGGCCGATCGAGGCGGCGAGTTCTTCGCCGAGTCGGTACAACGGCGCCTAATGAGCGAATGCGTCAAATTCCGACCGATCCCGCCACGCCCGCCAAACCTCAATGGCAAGGTGGAGCGTTCACAGCTCACCAACCGCAACGAATTCCGGTCGTATCATCCGCCGACCGAGAGTGCGATCGACCAACGCATTAAGGAGTGGCAGTTCGACTACAACTGGCGGCGCTCGCACCACTCATTTGGCGGCAAAACGCCTGCCGATCGTATCGCGGAGCCAAGCGATATCACACCTCTGGCGGCGAATGGGAGAGGCGCCCACGACGAAACCAAAGAGCGAATTCGGCATCGCGAATGGCGTCGATAAGACCCTCGCCGAACATCATCGGCGCGCTAAAAAGTGAAGCGATGTCGGTGAATCGCACAGGTGATCGTAATACAGCGATTTCTAGTTCTTCATCGCGCCATCTTATACGACCCGTCACGCAACCTGACAATGCCTGCCGAACAGCACCGAGCTGGCCATGAATCCGGCCGTTGCTGCATCCACCCCCATCTGTTTTATGAGGAACGGCAATGCAGCGCCCACAACGGCCAAGTCATATCTGTCAAGCACGAGAAGCTGCCAAGCTGATTACTTCTACATCTTCGATCGAATACGGCCCGAGATTTCAAATCGTCTTGCACAAGACAATCCTCCGCAGGCCGGGTCGGTATGGTCGGTATCGAGATCCTCTGTCGCCAAGGTCGTCAATGACGGCGTATCTCGAAAGATCATTTACTTGAACGATATCGACGCGTGGACAACTAGAAGTCCCGGCGTCTGCTAGGAGACAACGTCATGAAGTTCACGAAAGTCAGGCCGCAATGGCTTGCACCTGCTGTGGCAACACTATCAGCCTTGCTCGTCGTTGGTTGTGGAGGAGGTAGCGACTCTGTCGTAGCCGATGCCGCGCCTCAGTTAACACCGGCGCAGCAGTGCGCGGCGCTGCAGGGTTCGGCCGTACCAGCCTCCGCGATTGGTTTGCCAACGACTGGCGCCACGATTTCTTCTGCAACGCTAATTTCTGCGACAGCAGCGGGCAATACAAATGGCGAGTTCTGCAAGGTCGTGGGAGGGATTCATCCCGTGGACCCGGCTGCACCGGACATCAAGTTCGAAGTGGATTTGCCATCCACTTGGAACGGGAAATCTGTTCACTTCGGTGGTGGCGGGCTTGATGGCACTGTTCCGGACACAACAGGCTTCACAAACACCAGCCTCACACTCTATGGCGAACCGAAGGGCATCCTGACCCCACTGGCGCGCGGATATGTGACGCTTGCGAGCGATAGTGGGCACGAAGGAAGCTTTGGGGATGGCAGGTTCGCTCAGAACGATGAAGCGTTAGCGAACTATGCCGGTGACCACATCAAGAAAACGCACGATGTCGCTCTGTTCTTGACCAAGCAGCGCTACGGGGCGACGTTCGCGCATAGCTACTACATTGGAGGTTCTGGCGGCGGTCGTCAGGCGCTCATCGCTGCGCAGAAGTACGCCTCAGACTACGACGGCATCATTGCGACGTATCCGGCGTCCGGGCTCATGGGGCTGGCGTTCCAGATGGGGCGAATCTCTCAGGCCTCGCTCGCGCCAGGTGGCTTCATCAACGCTGGCAAGGCCGCTGTTCTCAAGAAGGCCGTGATGTCGGCCTGTGACAGCCTCGACGGCGTGGCAGATGGCCTGATCAGCAACCCCAGTCTTTGCGCGTTCGACCCGGCTACGGTCCGATGCCCAGGGGGCACCGACACGGGCGACACTTGCCTGTCAGACGCTCAGATCCGCACCGTCAATACCATGGCCACGCCGCTGAATACGAGCTTTGATTTCGCAAACGGGCTTCACAACATCCCAGGATACAACGTGCTCGCTGGCACCGATTTCTGGGGTGGTCCATTGCTTCCGCTGGGTGATTCTCAAGGCGACGCCGTACTGGATCCCGCGACAAGTCCAGAGGATAAGTGGTCGTTCTTCTATGCCTTCCCAAATAGCCTCTTGCGATACGCCATTGCAAGGGATCCCTCGCTTGATCTGATGTCCTTCAACTTCGCCAATCCAGGGACGCTCACCGCAAGAACCCAGACAGTGAGTCAAATGGTGGATTCCACAACCGTCAATTTGGACAGCTTCAAGAACCGAGGTGGGAAGGTGATTCTCCAGCACGGGCTATCAGACCAATACATTCCGGCCCAAATGTCGATCGACTACTACAACCGATTGCTGGCAGACTACGGACAGGATGCGTTGTCTTCCTTCCTCAAGTTCTATTTGATTCCCGGCGCTGCGCACGGCTTCGGGGGGCAGTTTGAGGGGGCATATGACGGGCTTACTGCTTTGGACAACTGGGTCACGAAGGGTACGGCTCCGCAGAATCTCGTCATTACCGACTTGAACCCACCCACTGCGGGACGCACGCGGCCTCTGTGCGAGTACCCCCAGTGGCCGAAGTACGTCAGCGGGGACGTGAACGTCGCCACAAGCTATACCTGCGCTAATTGATCCGCTGCCTGCGGCGACTTTGCAGCGGGCAATCAAATCACCTCACAACTTCAATCCTCTTGTGCTGCCGGCCGAATACACGAAGCTGGCAGCACATCCGCGCAGCGCAAAAGACTTAGATGTAGTCGGCGCGACAGAATCCGGTAGAGGGCGCGGTCGCGGGTTAAAATCGTCATCTTCGGCTCGCCGGTAGAGAGCGGCTCATTCCTGGAGGAGCGACTACACAGTCGGAATCCTAAAGGCGGGCGCTTGTAAGCCCGAAACCCCTCTCAGACAAAACATGATGATGGCCGAGCCGTGGGCGGCCGTCTGGACGGCATCCGCTGCAGCGTTGTTGGCGAGCGGCGCCACTAGACCTTCGAACAGGCAGCCGACTATGCAGTCTGCCGATGCGGCGGCATCCTGTGGGGGGAACTCTCCATTCGCCATACCCTGCTCGATGATCGTCTTGAATACCCGGGCCAGTGCTCGATGATAAGTGAGCCGAGCGGCTTCGACATCCGGCTCAACGGGTTCAGCGACTAGGGCGTAGGCCAAGCGCCGGCCTCGCAACGCGCGACTCGCGAAAGTCCAGGCAGCCGCGCCAAGGCGTTCTAGTGCTGCTCCATCACGCATGGCGATGCCGGCTACGACGTCGACTTCCCGTTGCGCCGTCGTCTTCACGAGTTCTACCAACAGCTCGGTCTTGGACGGAAAGTAGCGGTACAACGTGCCGATCGCGACGCCGGCGGCTTCCGCAATCAACGACATCTGGGCTTCTCGGAACCCAGACTCCGCCACCAAATCTCGTGCGGCCTTGAGGATCAGCGGATGTTTGTCGGCACCCCGGCGACGAATCCGGATGCGCGGAGGGATATGTGGAATTTCCATTTCAGTTATGCCTGCTTCTCGACGAGAATTGACCGGTGCGTCGATCATTCCAATAGTAGAGATTATAGCCATCTACGTACAAACACCTACCCATGCTTTGCTTGACAGCTTCTCTCACGGGACATAGTCTAAAGCGAATGCATATTTCACTTAACGAAAATTCACGCCTCATCCCGTTTCGAGCGGTGCCGGAAGCGGGAATTGGGCCGAAATCGGGAAGACTGCGGGTTTTGCACGGAGCTTGCCACATGCCCGCGGTATCACGTCGGCTCGGGCGCTCCGCGCAAAGGTAAATCATGCAACTGCGCAATACTGGCTCCAAATGATGAACCACGTGAACGGCATGCAAGCCAAACGAGCGGAAACGATGCGAGTTCCGCCCGTCGTCCGGTCAAAATCCAGCGGCTTGGTCGACTCATCGCTTTGTGATCGCAATGAGGGCTCGAGCAAATCTGGCCATCTAACTCTGGAGGCGTTTCTCTTGCGAGCACCGTGGTACGCGAATCTCTCTGTGGAGGCGAAGACCCGAGTGCTGCGTGATAGCTTTGATCGATCCTACGATGCTGGTACCGTTGCGTGCCATCGAGGAGACCCTGCCGACCACTGGCTTGCGGTGATGGAAGGGATCGTGAAGGTCGATACCGCCTCGAGGGAGGGGCGGGCCATCACATTTGCGGGCGTCCCTGCCGGCTCCTGGTTCGGTGAGGGTGTTGTGTTGAAAGACGAGCCACGACCCTATTCTGTTGTTGCGATCCGGCATAGTCGCCTAGCATTCGTACCCAAGTCGACATTCCTTTGGCTCCTTGAGCGGAGTCACTCTTTCAGCAGATACGTGATCGATCAACTCAACGCGCGATGTGGCTACTACGTTGGGCTGGTACACAACCTGCGGCTGCATGAAGCATCTGCGCGGGTGGCATTCTGTTTGGCAGAGCTTTTCAATCAGCAGCTCTATCCAGCCACGGACAAGACGTTGGGCTTCTCGCAGGAAGAGATTGGGAGGCTTTGCGGTCTGTCGAGGCAGAACACTAATCGGGCCATCCACGAATTGGAAGATGCAGGGTTAGTGGTCGCTGAGTACGGGTCGATTCAGATACTGGATCTGGATGCACTGCGACAATTTGCACGCTCCGGGGACTAATGAGGCACAACCGCAGTGCGGTAGCGCGGGGCCTGAGTTGCCTACCCATCTCACAGCGTTTCGCGCAATTTTGACGGATGCTTCTTTGGCCCTCCTCCTCAGACAGTTTCTCCATCGTTCTGTGACGTGACGGCTTTGCTCGACTGCAGGCCAATATCGGTCTGGACCGCGATCAATCGGCGCGGAGGCCCTGAAATTCCTGCCGAGATACATTTGCGGCCGAGATACTGCGAGCCACAGCATGTGTTGAAGCCCTTCAAAACTGCTAATCGCGCCCATAGATCACGCCAATGTAATAATCCTCTCGAACCGTATTCAATAAGGCACAGCGGCGGTTTCGAGCACTTTTCAAGGCGTTGTATGAAATTCATCGGTGAGGATGGCGTTTTTCGTCAGAGTGAACCAATCGCCTAGATGAGACCGGTATGTTCGAAGAACTGCATAAATGGGCTACGACAATGGCGGCCATGCAGTCGTGAGCCTACACGCTACGGACGCAAGGCGACCGCAGGCGGGTCTACGTACCCGGCAGCTCTACTATTCGAAAAACCATCGACTGCTTCACGAGGTCGAATCACACACGACGAATCGACGACGTCTTGGCGGGTAAAGCCAGTAGCGGCCGCTGAAATCAGCCTCTTACGTTGACATAATATGTATTATCAATCGAAAAAATGTAGGTCCCAAGTTCAGATGTCGCGTTTCCGCTAAATAAAAATGTCGTGTTTTGGCCTGTAGGTTGATCGCCGACACCCCACAGGGAGCGCCGGCGATGAACGCGACTGGGACGATCACCATGACGATGCGTGAAGTGGACCGGTTCAAGGTCATTGAGGTGGTAGCCGAGTATCGGCTCAAGCCCGGCCAGGCGGCCGAACGGCTGGAGTTGACAACGCGGCAGGTTCGCCGGCTGGTCGCCCGGCTAGCTGCCTGCGTTTTCAGCGCGAAAGAGGCGACTCGTGTTCATGCCGCGGGCGGCCGCGCGCCGGAGCACATCTTGCTCGATCCGCGGGACGCACGACGCCCCCCAATACGGGTCATGCTCCCGCATGAACGGCCCTGCGAAATCCCAGAAAAGGAAGTCGACGAAGACGTCCCTTCGCGTCGAGACGGTCGGAACCTGTTCGCCACCTTCGGCCGCAATCTGCGCCGAGCTGTGGCCGTCGGCGTCGTGGGCGTCCACGTCGCTGGCCAGCGCGAGCAACTCGACGCAGGCCAGCGACTGGGCGTGGGCCGCGAACATGAGCGCCGTGCGCCCTTCATGGTCGCGCTGCGTGGGATCGCGGCGCCCATCGAGCGCATCCACTCCGCTAGAGCGTCGCCGCCCGTCCATCGATGCATCGCGGCGGCCATCTTCAACGGGGTGCGGCCGAAGCGGTCCGCCGTGAGCGGCACGCCGGGCGCCACGAGCTGGCGCAACCGCGGCAGCGCGGTGTGGCGTTTGTCGGTTTGCGAGAGCAAGAACGAGTAGAAAAGCGCCGAAGCGCCGCTGGCGTCCACAATCGTGGGGTCAGCGCCGGCTGCCAACAAGATCGCCGGCAAGTCGATGCCTTGCTGCGTGCAGCGATCACGAGCGGCGTGCGCCCTTGGTAGTCTTCGGCGGCGGCGCGGCGCCGACGAGCGGATGCGCGTGCCGCATCGCGATGCCGTTGCTGGCTTCGACTGGGTGGCCGTCGATGGAGAACACCGTCCAGCGATAGTGTTCGGTACGGTCCACGTAATTCGCCACGCGAAGGGCTTCGATCGCATGCGAGAACGCGATCATCGAATACGACGGCAGCGAGAGAAAGCCGAAATGGCGCGGGCGTGAAGTGAGGAAAGCCGGGGTATCAGGCACGGTGGCAACGCCGGAAGGACGACGGGGTCGACTGGTGTCGGGACGACGGCCGCTACAGATCGAGCACGAGATCCGACGTGGGACGGCTGCAGCACATCAGGCGCAGCCCCTTGTCGATTTCCCGCTGACGGATACCGCCGTTGTGCTGCATGTCGACCGTGCCGTCGAGCACCACGGTCTTGCATGTTCCGCAAATGCCCTGGCTGCACGACGACGGCAGCGCGACGCCCGCCTTGCGCGCGGCCGACAGCACCGTCTCCGCGCCACTCATCGGAAAGGTCTTGCCCGACTTGGCGAGGCGAACCGTATACGTGCGGACACCCGCCTCGGCCCCCTGTTGCGGCGCGTCGACCGCGTCCGCGGCAGGTTCGACCGTTTCGGCGAAGTTGAAGCTTTCCTGGTGATAGCGGGCGGGATCATGACCACCCTGCGCGAGCAGTGCCTGAGCGGCGTTCATGTAGCCCGCCGGGCCGCACGTGAAGACTTCGCGGTCGCGATAGTCCGGAACGTGCTGTTGCAGCAGTTCGAGGCTGAGCCGGCCGGTCGGTCCGCGCCAATCCGGCTCGGTTCCCGGGGCCTCGCAGATATGGATCACCTTGAGGCGGTCGGCTTCCGCACTCAACCGCTCCAGCTCATCGCGAAAGACGATGTCGGCGGGCGTTCTCGCGCTGTGCACGAAGACGATGTCGCGATTCAGTCCGAGGTCAATCGCCGCTCTCGTCATCGACATCAGCGGCGTCACGCCCGAGCCGGCGGACAGGTAAAGCACCTTCGCGGCCGGCCCCGACGCCGGCGTGAAAATGCCGGACGGGCCGAACGCGTGCAGTTCGACGCCGAGCCGCATGTTCGCATGCAGCCAGTTCGACATCACGCCGCCAGGCGCGCGCTTGACCGTGATCGACAACGTGTACGGCCGCGTCGGCGGCGACGATACCGTATAGCAACGGCTGACCGGCACGCCGTCGACGTCGGCCGACACCGTGATGAACTGGCCGGGCTCGAAGCTGAAGGGACGCCCGTCCTTCGCGCTGAACACGAAGGTACGGACGTCGTGCGTCTCGTCCCGCACGCGACAGCACACCAGCGTCTTTTGTTCGCTGCTGTCCCACTGGACGTCCGCGCGTTCCCAGGTAGCGGGATCCGAGAAACGATTGGTCGCGGCGGCGGCCGGATCGGCCACGCAAAGGTTATCTCTGACAGTCATGACGATACTCAGATGCCGTGAGCCTTCAGGCGCGCGTCGTACCAACGTGCGAACTGTTCGAGCGCGCCTTCGGTATACGTCGAGTACGGGCCAGGGACATAGGCGGGGTCCTGCGTCCCGCTATGCGTGATCCCGACGAGGTCGGCGTCCTGCCGGGTCGTGGCGACCCACACTTCGGTCAGCGTCTTGACGTCGTAGTCGACGCCTTCGACCGCATCCGCATGCACGAGCCACACCGTGCGCACGACCGTCCTGTCGGGTGCGGTCGGCAGGGTGTACGCGACGACCGCGTGGTCGCTCATCACGTGCGTCCACGAGTGATGGGTCCACATATGCACGTCGCCGAGATCGCGGCGCGGCAGATCTCCGAGCAGCTTCGTACACGCGACCTTGGTATCCATCGTCTGCGATTCGCAGGCGCCGGCAATGACGAGCCGCTGGGTGCGGAAATTGGTCTGGACGCTCTCTTCGACCGATTCGAACGCCTCGCAGATATAGCCGTCGTCTTCCCACTCCTTCTTGCGCGCGGCATTGTGGGCGAGATAGGCGTCGTAGTCGCGTAGCGATTCCTCGCTCTGGCCATCCGGGCAGAAGCCGAAGTCGTGCGCAAGGAACGATTGCGTGAGCTCCGGGTGCGTACCGCCGCAGTGATAGCACTCGCGGTTGTTCTCCATCACGAGCTTCCAGTTACCGTTCTCGACGATGGTCATCTCGTGCGCGATCTTCGTGCGCTGCATGTCGTGCGGCGTGAATCGCGGCGCCATCACCGTCTCGAGCTTCGAGAAATCCTCCGGCGCTTCGTCGGCAAGGCAGACGAACACGTGCGCGCCGACCACCTTTACGTGCACCGGGATCAGGCTGCGGCACTTCGTGTCGAAATCCCTGCCCATGTGCGTCGCGTGCTTCAGGCTGCCGTCTAGGTCGTACGTCCACTGGTGATACGGGCAAACCAGCATGCCGACGGTGGCCTTCGTCGCGCTCTTCATCAGGCGCGCGCCGCGGTGGCGGCATACGTTGCGGTACGCGCGGATGTTCTCGTCGTCGTCGCGCACGACCAGGATGGACGACTTGCCGATATCGACCGCGTAGACGTCGCCCGGCTCCGGCACGTCGGCCGTCACCGCGACGAAGATCCAGAGCTTCTCGAAGAACACTTCGACGTCCGTCTCGAACACATCCTGCCGGCCGAGAAGCCCGGCCGGCAGCCCGTGCCCGGGTTTGCGGCTGTCGAGCAGTTCACGGTGGGTCTTGAGCGGAACGGCAGACATCGTACACCTCCAATGGGGTTGATTTTCGCTATGCTTTTTTCAAACTTTGAGCGAAGTATTGGAGGGGCAATTTCACGCGTCAACGCGCTATATTTTCTCGGTCGCATTACTTTATGTTATGCAAGAACGCGCACGCCGCCGGCCCCTTGGTTAACCCGAATCCGCGCGTTGGAAACGCGCGAGTCGGTACGAGCCCGCATCGCAACATCGGCGACTTGACCGGTACAATTTGGAGACACACGATTCGCCCCGGCCGCACGAAAAACAGACTCAAATGACGAAAGGAACAAAAGGATACCGGCGGATCGTGCCGTCGCTGACTGCACTGGTCGAATTCGAAGCAGTCGCCCGCCTCGGCAGCTTCACCCACGCGGCGGCCGAACTCGGCGTGACCCAGGCGGCGGTCAGCCGGCAAGTGCGCTTCCTCGAGGAAACGCTCGATGTGCGCCTCTTCCATCGTCTACACCGCTCGATCTCGCTGACGAACGAAGGCGAAATGCTTTATCTCGCTGTCGCCGAATCGATGCAGCGAATCGCCGGCGCATTCGACCGTCTGTCGACGGGCGCCGACCAGCAGGAGCTCGTGCTCGCGTCGACCGCATCGTTCGCGCAGTTCCGCCTGCTGCCGAGGCTGCCCAAGCTCAAGCACCTGAACCCGTCACTGAAGCTGCGGCTGACGACCCAGATGTTTACCGCGGACCTCCGCCAAGTGGAAGTCGACGTCGCGGTGCGCTATGGCGACGGAAAGTGGGCGGACGGAACCTCCATCCTGCTGTTCGACGAGGAAGTGTTTCCGGTGTGCTCGGCCGCCTTCATCGGGGAAAACAGCATGCCGGCATCCGTCGAGGCGCTCGGCGCGCTTCCGCTGATCGAATCCGACTCGACGTCCGAAGGCTGGATGGGCTGGGAAGCGTGGTTCCGCTCGGTCGGCCACCGTCCGGCCAAGCTGAACTACGCGCTGCGCTGCAGCCTCTACACGGATGCAGTACAGGCAGCCCGATACGGGCAGGGTGTCGCGCTTGGCTGGAGCCGACTCGTGCACGACCTGCTGGCGACCGGTGAGCTGGTCCGGATGCCGGTCGGTTCGTGCAAGACGAGCGATGCCTATTTCGTCATCGTGCCTCACGGCCGTTCGTTGACGCCCACGGTCACGCAGTTGATCGATTGGTTACGCGAGGAACTTCCGGTTCGGTGACGCGCCGCGCCGGCCCGGTTGCCGCCGGCGATCCCGATTCGAACGGTAGCGGCATGATGCCGCTCGCTCGCGTCGCCTGCTGTCGAACCCGACGACATCGCGGCCATCGTCAAGTACCGTCCTTCGTATAATTTAATGTAATGTGATTATGAAAATATAGCGCGTTGACCGGCCCTTTCGGCGTTTCGATACTGATTCAAAGGATCCCGCCCGCGCACGAAGCGGCAAGCGCGGCGCTGCCATGAGTCCGGACGGATCCATAACGACGAACTCGAGGAGCAATGTCAGCGGTCAGCACGCTTCATGCGGCGACAACGATGCAAACGAACGGGGCCGCGAGCGTTCCGGACGATCTGATGGAGCGCGTGCGCGCGTATCGCATCGATCGGGTCAGGAAGGAACTCGTTCGGCGGGACTGCCCGGCCATCGTCCTGTACGACTCGGTCAACATCCGCTATGCGACCGATACGTCCAACATGCAGGTCTGGACCGGGCGTAATCCGACGCGCTACGTGATCGTGTTTGCACATGGGCCCGTCATCGGCTTCGAGTTCCACAATTGCGAGCACGTGTGGAAAGACAGCACGCTCGACATCGAGCTGCGCGGCGCCACGTGCTGGAATTTTCAGTGCGGGCCCGGAATCGGCGCACAAGGCCCGACAGTGGGCGCGCGAAGTTGCCGATCTGCTGCGCCAGCACACGCCGTCGGAGATGCGCATCGCAGTCGACAGGCTCGACGCCCGAAGGCTTTTGCGCGCGGCAGGAAGAAGGCGTGCGCGTCGCGGACGGGCAGGCGCTGATGGAACACGCGCGCGCCGTGAAATCTGCGGACGAACTGCAATTGATCAAGACCGCCGTCGACGTGTGCGAGCCCGGCATCCGGCGCATGCGCAACTTGTTGACGCCGGGAATGAGCGAATAGGATCTCCGGGCCCACCTGCACTACGAGAATATCCGGCTTGGCGGGGAATGGATCGAGACGATACCGGTCTGGTCGGCCCGTTCGGCTATTGCGCGGATATTTCCAGAACCTGGACGGTCGGCCATGTTCGCCCGACCGACGCCCAGTGCCAGCTCTATGCCGCCGCGTACGCGCAGCTGATGACCAACATGGATTTGCTGTGTCCGGCATGGCATTCAGTGAGTTCGCGAAGCGCAGCTGGAAAATGCCACACGCGTATCAACAGAATCGCTACAGTTGCCTCGCGCACGGCATCGGCATGGTGGACGAGTATCCGTCCGTCGCGTACTACATGGATTGGGACAGCGCCGGCTACGACGGCACGTTCGAGAGCGGGATGACGTTGTGCATCGAAAGCTATATCGGCGCGGAAGGCGGCGACGAAGGAGTCAAGCTCGAGCAGCAGGTGCTGCTGACTGAAACCGGCTGCGTGCCGATGTCGACGTTTCCGTTCGAAACGGACTGGGCCAGAACGCATCGGTCACCTGCAGCGTGATCTCCGACACCACGCCGAACATGCCGATGTTCACCTGCGTCGCATGCAGCAGGTCGCGGTCCTGCCGGTCGCTTACCTTCATGATCGAGCCATCCGGGCGCACGATGCGCATCCCGACGACCTGCGACGACAGGTTGCTGAGCGTCGTCCCCGTGCCGTGCGTGCCGGTGGCCAACGCGCTGGCGATCGCCTGCGAATCGATGTCGCCCTGGTTGACGAGCGACAGGCCGAGTTTCTTCACGTGCCGCGTCACCGCAGTGATTTTGGTGCCGGCTTTCACGGTCACGCGCTTGCGCGCTTCGTCGACCGCCACGATGCCCTGGTAATCTTGCAGCGACAGCAGCAGGCCGCTGGTGGCCACGACGGGCGTGAACGAGTGCCCGGACCCGGCGCACCGCACGTGCTTGCCCCGCCGCGTCGTGGCATGCACCAGCGCCGCGATTTCGGCCTCGCTGGTCGGCGACGCCAGGTGCGCGGCCACGCACGACTGATTGCCGACGCAGTTTCTCCAGAATCCGCCACGGGGAAGTTCCGTCACCGTCTCTCCAGCGTCGTATTGGTGCCAAAGATAGGGTGCCGAAGGTTTTCCACTATCGGATCTTGGCAACTCCGGTTTTTGACGAGGCAACACCGGGCCTGCGCTTTTTTGACCGGCGCGGCGAGCGGCTACAATGAATCGATCCGGCCCGCCCCTCGATTACGCCGTCTGCCCACCCGAGCGATTTCTCCGGCGACCCGCTGTTCGCGCGAACGGTCGCGTTCTGCGCGTTCACCGACGTGGAGGACCAGGCGCGCGCGTTCGACGGCTGGAACATGAACTACACGCAGATCTCGGGCGGCCCGTTTCACGGCTCGTCGTCGATCATGTCGCTGGGCGGCATCAAGCTGCTGGTCGAGGATCTCGACAAGGTCATCCTGCAACAAGGCGCGGTGCCATTGGTGCGGATCGCCGTCGCCGTGCCGCTGGAACTGGAAGGCCACGCGCGCCTGTGCGGCGAGAAGAGCGGGCGCGACAGCCTACACGTGTTCTCGAGCCAGCCGGAATTCGAGTTCTATTCGCCTGACCGCCATCTGCTCGTGAACGTCGAAATCGAGCCGGAGAAACTGTCGACGCCACCGCTGCGCACGGTGGCCGAGTCACTGCGCGCTCGCACCCACGCGCCGGTGATCCCGATGGCGACCGGTGTGGCTGACCATCTGCGCGACCTGCTGCGCCAGACGCTGGTCGCCGCCGTAAAAACCACACGCGTCGACGACGTGTCGACGCAGGACAGGATTGAACTGCTCGAACGCACCGTGCTGTAGGCGATCTCGGAAGTGATGACGGCCGCCACGCCGGACGCCGGCGCACGGATCGTGCGCCCGACGAAATACTGGTCGCTGGTCAGTGCGGTGCGGGAGCGGCTGCAGGATGCATCGACCTGCCCGCTGTCGATCGCCGAACTGTGCGTGGAACTCGGCGTCAGCCGGCGCACCACGCAGTACGCATTCCGGGATACGTTGAACCTGAACCCGATGGCGTACCTACCTGCCGTGCGGCTGAATCACGTGCGCCGCGAGCTCCGGCTCGGCGACTCGGTGACGTCTGCCGCCACCAAATGGGGCTTCTGGCACCTGAGCAGTTTTGCGCAGGACTATCGCGCGATGTTCGGCGAGCTGCCGTCGATCACGGGGAAGCGCTACGCCGCGCGCCGGGCGATCTAGCCCCGCCGCCGCCCAGCCTACTACGGTCGCTCGTCCTGCTGATTCTGGCCGTGTTCATGGTGGTGGCGTGGCGCATTCTACGTCTCCTGAGATTAGGCCGCACTTGCCCGGACCTCGCTGCCGGACTGCTGTTTGTAGTGGTCAACTAATCCCGGACACTGCGTTAAGTTTTTCTTCCGCAACCGCCGGCACCAGTCCGTCATTGAACTGATGCGGCCGTATCCAGTTGTACCGGTGCATCAGGTAGTGGCTGATGTCCCGGTGTGCCTCCTGCGCCGACATGTAGCCCACTGACGGTAGCCATTCGGTCTTGAAGCTGCGGAACAGCCTCTCCATCGGGGAGTTATCCCAACAATTTCCTCGACGGCTCATGCTCTGCTGTATCCGATAGCGCCAGAGGCGCTGACGGAATTTCCGGCTTGCATATTGGGCGCCTTGATCCGAGTGAAACAGCAAGCCTTGCGGTCGACCACGTTGCTCATAGGCCATCTCCAACGCCTGCACGACCAGATCGGCATCAGGGCGTGTCGAGAACGGCCAGCCAACAACCCGACGCGTGAACAGGTCGAGTACTACGGCCAGATAATGCCAATGGCCCTGCGCCCAGACATACGTGATGTCACCACACCACACCTGATTCGGCGAACCAACCTCGAATTCGCGATTGAGATGGTTCGGGATATCGATCCGCTCGACCGTGACCTGCTTGTAGGCATGGCGGCCCGGCTGCTTGCAGATCAGCCCGAGTTCTTCCATCAAGCGGCTGACCTTGAAGCGGCCAATCGCTGTACCTTCCTCGCGCATCATGCCCATGATGCTGCGGCTGCCAGCAGAGCTTCGACTCTCGATGAACAACTCGTGTACCCGGCTACGCAGTGCCATGCGCTCGGCATCAACGCCTCGGGCTCGCCCTCGGTTTGCATACAGGTAGGACCGCGACACGTCGAATACCGCGCAGATCAGCTCGACCGATTCGCTTGCGCCAATCTGATCAATTACTTCGTACGTTCGATGCCTTCCGACATCAAGAGCGCGGTAGCCTTTTTTTAAAATGGCTTTCTCACGCTCGAGGCGTTCGATACGCGCCTCGAGTTCCTGAATACGTTGTTGATCCGGCGTGATTGCCTTGCCCTGCGGCGTGATGCCCTGGCGTTCCATCTGAAGTTGCTGCACCCAGCGGCGCAGCACCGTCTCGCCGACGCCGACCGAGCGGCTTGCTTCCATATGGCTATAGCCTTGGTCGAGCACCAGACAGGCGACTTGCTGTTTGAACTCCGGGGAAAACGTACGTCGTTGCTTGCTCATCAGACACCTCTTCATGGCGAACATTCTCGCCTAAATCAGTGTCCGGCTTCATTAGACCACTACAGTTTGAGCCCGACGAATGGAAGGCGGCCTAAATCTTCAACAAGAAGAGCCCGACCGACAACCCGCCGCAGTTGAATGAAGTGGTACGGCTCGTCGCCACGCTCGGCGGCCTCCTCGCTCGAAGGCGATGGTGAGCCTGGTATCAAAACCATCTGGCTAGGCAGGCAGCGAATCGTCGGCTTCGTTGCGGACATCAGGTATATTCGCGAGGTTGAGCTACAGAATGCCTTAAATGTCGGGCGTTGTTTGAATGTTTGCCAGCCGCGTCGCACGATAAACGTTCGGCGACACATCGAATTCTTTCCGAAACTCCCTACCGAAGTGCGACGCGTCCGAAAATCCGCACGACATCGCAATATCCGCGATAGTCCGATCGGAACTCGTCAGTAGCCACGACGCCATCCGGATTCGGATATGTCTCCAATAAGCACGAGGCGTCTTCCCGGTTTCAATAACGAATAGCCGTTCGAGGTGCCGAACCGACACTTCAAGCCGGCGTGCCAGTTCCGATTGACCAAGCGGTTGGCCGATATGTTGCTCCATCAGGAGGACCGCACGGCGGACCTTCGGATGCGCCGCAGGCGCCAGGCCCGGGGGATGAGGTTGTGGTGCATTACCCTTCTGTGCATCGTCCACGAGCAGAATGCGAAGAGCCTTTTGTACTATTGTCGCGTCGACGTGGCGCAACAGAATAGCTGCCGCAACGTCAATCGAAGCACGTCCACCCGAACACGTAATGCGGCGTCTATCGATCACAAATAGTCGATCTGCAACGATATTGCGCTCGTCAGCTCCCGGAAAACGCTCGACGAAATCCCAATAGTGAAACCAACTGACGCAGATACGGTGTCCGTTCATTGTACCGGCCCGCATCAGTGCGAACGCACCGGTACAAATCCCCACAAGCGTGGCCGATGCTTCCGCCATTGCGCGGATGAACGCAAGCGTTGCGTCACCAGCTGGCGGCCCCGAATGCAACAACCCACCGACTATGACGACATAATCGAACGCAACAGCGTGGTCAAAAGTCATCCAAGGGGCGACTTGAATACCGCAACTCGCACGCACTGGCACGAGACTTTCGCCGATGATCGTCCAGGAACAACGGACTGGGCGACTCAAATCACCTTCATCGCTCGCCAACCTCAGCAAATCGACAAATCCGGAGAATGCGGTCAGAGTGAAATTGGGTAGTAAGACGATTCCGAAACGGATCTGCTTCGAATCTCCGCTTCTAGCGTCGATGGAATGGCTAACCATGGAACTGCCTATGTAATTGCCGTCCAAAGAATCAAGTATTTCCGGTGCCTGTCGAACCGGTTCGTCCGCTTCTCATTCAACTTGTTCAACTGCTAGCGCCAGACGACGCGCTTGTGTCGAGCCAACCGTGCATCATCGCCTCGACTTCGTCGTTCAACCAGTTTCGAAACTGGTGATACTCCGGCCGAGCTCGTGAATTGCGATGTGTAATCAAATAATGATGACGATCGTGAAACGTCAGCACGTCGGGCACCGGCCGAATTAGCCGGCCTTGGTCAATTTGATGATGCAGCAAGTGATGCCAACCAAGCAGCGTACCCTCGCCAGCCTCGGCTTGGGCAACGAGCAGCCGATAGTCGTTGCTCTCGAAGTGCTTGTTTTCGAACTGCCCATCAGTGCCATCCCCTTGTTGGAACCAGTTTCGCCATACTCGCCAATCCACGTGCTCACATACTTGCGCTCTACCGAGGAGTGACAAATTCAGCGTTGGGCTGGCAAGCAGGTCTAAGGGCTTCAGTGACTGGCCTCGAAAATACCTATCGTGGAAGGACGGGCTGCAAACCGGATAAACGATGTCATGGAACAACGGTTCGACTTCGAATTCCGGCTCGCGCGGCGGATTTTTCGTGATGATGACATCGGGCTCGATGAGCCCGTCCAACTCCATAAAATGCTCCGTCACCATCACATGCAGCCGGAAATCGGGATACTTCTGGCGAAACGCGGGAAGCCGAGGCGATAACCAGAGCGCCGAGAATGTGTGTGACACGCATACCATCAAGGCGAGCTTGTCGGTCCGGCGCACTGCCTCCGCCGCCTCCGCGATGTTCATAATCGACAGATACGACGCGTTGTAAAGGATTCTTCCGGCATCAGTCAAAGCAATATGCCTGCCCGTACGTTCGAATAGGGCGACGTCCAGCGAGTCCTCGAGTTCCTTAATTTGTCGGCTAATCGCCGCCTGCGTCACACACAGCACCTCGGCCGCCTGAGTGAAGCTTTCGTATCGTGCCGCTGTGACGAAACACCGAAGTGCTCGGAGTGACGGCATCTGCGCGAGGAGACGGTCTGAAAACATCTGCTTTTTCAACATGGCATCACTCTAAAATCCGATCTTCGTTGTACAGTTGCGGCCAGCCGGTCGCCTCGCTCCGATAGACAGAGACATTCATCGTACGCTGACGCTTTCAGAACCCGGAGGCTACAGGTTGCGAGCCCACCTACCCGCGTGCAAACGCCCCATCGCTGGACCAGCGTCACGATGGTGCCATTCAGCTTGTGAACGCCTAAGCCCAATTGTCGGAAGCAATTTTGGAGACCGCAAGACGCATTCTTCAGTGATATCGCCACGACAGACGCAATGCCCGAGTATCCACGCACGAGATTGCTTCGTTCGCTTCATTTCTGCATACTAGCTGGACAAAATTTCATGTATGCCATCCTAGCGCGGCGCTTGTCGCCCGTCGTACCTTGTCGGCCTCCAGCACTGCCTTAGCAGGCTCAATTATCTCCTTCCCGGATGACAGCGGGTCGAACCATCGCTGCTCTCCGCCTCCAACAATCTTTCCAATCACGAAAGCAGCGCCGTTGCGGTTCCCGCCGGATGATGATTGACCGTACCCTTTGTACTCTGCCATGGCGGAGATCTGTATCGCCTGCGTCACCACGGTCGTTAAGTAAATATACTTGGCCCTTCGCGAGCAGAATCGTGGTTTTAAGGCTGCTCCCGCAACGTCATAGAACGAGAATGGAACCCACTAGCGAGGCTAGTCAGGAGTCTACGGCACAATCATGAGACAGTTCACATTCCGCTCACGCTGGGCTTCGATAGATGCTCATGCCGACTAGTACCCTCCGTCCACTTCAACCACTCCCGCATCTATTTGATCTGGGTGGACAAATGCGAAGGTGCTGCCGGGGCTCTCAGTCGAGCTTCAGCCAGGTGGTCTTCAGTTCGCAGTATTGATCGTGCGCGTACACGGATTTGTCGCGGCCACCGAACCCCGACTGCTTGAAGCCGCCGAATGGCGTCGACAGGTCGCCTTCGCCGAAGCAGTTCACCGTGACCGTTCCCGCGCGAATCCGCGCGGCGACCTTGTGCGCACTGTTCACGTTGTCGGTCCACAGCGACGCTGCGAGCCCGTAGCACGTATCGTTCGCGATCCGCACCGCGTCGTCGACGTCGTCGTACTCGATGAAGCACACGACCGGCCCAAACACCTCGTCGCGCGCGATGTTCATCTCGGGCGTCACTTGGTCGAAGATCGTCGGTTCGACGAACCACCCGCCGGTTTCCGCGAGAATTGCGTTCCCGCCGCACACCACGTGCGCGCCTTCCGCCTTCGCCTTCTCGATATGGCCGAGAACCTTCTCGTAATGCTTCTGCTCGATCAGCGCCCCGAGCTTCACGTCTGGGTCGAGCGGGTCGCCGGTCTTCCAGCCGGCGAGCACGCCCTGAACCTTGTCCAGCAGTTCCGCCTTGCGGCTCGACGGCACCAGAATCCGCGAGCCGGCACTGCAGTTCTCGCCCATGTTCCAGAATGCGGCCGCGACCGCCTGTTCGGCGACCGCGTCGAGGTTCGCGACGTCCGGCAGGATCACCTGCGGGTTCTTGCCGCCGCATTCGAGCACGACGCGCTTCAGGTTCGTATCGGCCGAGTAGTGCAGGAAGCGCTTGCCGGTTGCGGTCGAGCCGGTGAACGCGACGAGATCGACGTCCGGATGGCGGCCGATCGCCTCGCCGGCCTCGCTGCCGAACCCGGTGACGACGCTGAACACGCCCGGCGGCACGCCGGCTTCCAACGCGAGATCGGCGATGCGCAGCGTCGACAGCGAGGTCTGCTCGGCCGGCTTCACGACTACGCTGTTACCGACCGACAGCGCGGGGCCGATCTTCCATGCGAGCATCAGCGCCGGGAAATTCCACGGCAGCACGGCGCCGACGACGCCGATCGGCTCGCGCGTGATCATGCTGACGACGCCCGCACCGGACGGCGACAACGCGTCGTAGCGCTTGTCGGTCACTTCCGCGTGCCAGCGAATGCATGCGGCCGACTCGGGAATGTCGAGCCCCAGGCATTCGCCGATCGGCTTGCCGGCTTCCAGCGCCTCGAGCAGCGCGAGTTCCTCCGCGTGCTCGTCGATCAGCTGCGCGACGCGCAGCAGCACTGCCTTGCGATGCGCGGGCGCGGCCTTCGACCAGACACCCGATTCGAACGCGTCACGCGCGGCCACGACCGCCCGCTCGACGTCCCGCTCGTTGCATCGCGCCACGGCGGCGAGCACCTTGCCGGATGCGGGGTTGAGCGTGGCGAACGTCTCGCCCGACGCAGCCGCGCTGCGTTGCCCCGCGATGAACGCGCGACCGTCGAGCGACAACGCATTCGCCTTCTGTTTCCAATCCTGATGGGTCGTCATGTCGTTTCCTCAATAATCAAAGCTCGGCACCGGCCGAGAACTCCTTGGCCCAGATCGTCGCCGACACGGCCAGGTCGACGATCGGCCGAATCGGCAGCGGCCGCGGATGCGGCTGCTTCAGCAACTGCTGCACGAGGCTGTTCGATTCGCCGAGCGCGTATTCGGCGATCAGCTTGCCGGAGGCCGACCCGCGGCTCAGGCCGAGGCCGTTGCAGCCGATCGCCTGGTAGAGGCCGTCGTCGCGCCTGCCGAACAGCGCACCGTTGTTGGCGGACAGGCACAGCGGCCCGCCCCACGTATATTCGAGCTCGACGCCGCCGAGCATCGGAAAGCGGCGCTCGAACGAGCGCTGATGCAGATGCCGCGACTTCGCGAGATCGGCCTGCGACACCTTCACGTCCGGCCGGAACGCGAAATGGTTGCGCACGCAAATGCGATCGGTGATCAGGCGCCGCACCGTCGTGCCCATCGGATCGGCCGGAATCAGCGACCACGAGCGTGTGCCGCCGAGTTTCGCCACTTCGTCGGCGTTCATCGGCCGCGTGAGCGAGGCGAACGTATACACCGGCAGCAGGCCGTTCGAATGCATGCCGAAGGTCGCCGCGTACGCGTTCGTGCACAGGATCACCTGCTTCGCGGCGATCGTGCCGCCCGCGAAATGCAGCACACGCGTGTCGCCGCGAGGTTCGATCCGCGTCACCGGGCTGAGTTCGAACACCGTCACGTTCGCCGGTTGCGTCGCCGCCAGGCCGCGCATCAGCGCGGCCGGCTGTACCGTGCTGCAGCCGGGCGTGAACAGCGCGCCCGTGTAGAAGTCGGTGCCGGTCTCCGCCTTGATCGCGGCCTGGTCGAGCCATTCGAACGCTTCGCCGATGCGGGTCAGGCCGTCGGCGAAATGCGCGAGCGCGGCGGCGCCCTTCTTGTTGACCGACGCGTGGAATTTGCCGTCGTCGCGCCAGTCGCAATCGATGCCGAAGCGCCGCACGATCGCGCGCACATAGTCGATGCCGTGCCGCTGAAACCGCACATCGGCACGATCCTCCTCGATGCTGCGCGAGTAGCTTTCGCTGCTGATGTCGTGCGGCAGGTCGACGAAGAATCCGGAATTGCGTCCGGCCGTCGTGCGGCCGATCCGGTCGGCCTCCACGAGCGCGATGGACGCGCCGGGCGCCAGCTCCGCGAGCCGGCGCGCCGCGCACAGCCCGGTGATGCCGCCGCCGACGACGACCCAGTCGAACCGGCTGTCGGACGTGACGGTGCGGGCGTCCTGCGCGGGCGGCAGGCTCTCCCACCATCCGTTCATCCCGTCCGGTGCCGGAAACCGCGCGAATTCCAGGTTCGAGCCCATGACGAATTACCGGCCGTCGCGCAGCAGCGGCTTCACGAGCTTCGCGAACGCGTCGCGCTCGTCGTCCGACAGCGCACCGAGCGGCGCGCGCGCGACCCCGACCGGCAAGCCGGCCAGCTCGCAACCGTAGCGCACGTACTGAATGAACTTGCCGCTGCGCTCGAGCAGCTCGAGCACCGGCAGCAGTTGCGCCATCAGCGTGCGGCCGGTCGCGAAATCGCCGCGCTTCACGCATGCGTCGAACAGGTCGGTGTGCGCTTCCGGCAGGAAGTTCGATGCGCCGCCGACCCAGCTGCGCGCGCCCCATGCGAAAAACTCGAGCGCCTGGTCGTCCATCCCGCAGCTCAGCACGAGCCGGCCGCTGAAATGCGTCGACAGATGATGCAGATGCGCGATATCGCCGGTGCTTTCCTTCATCGCGACGAAGTTCTTGCGCTCGAGCAGCGTCTCGAGAATGTCGTCGCCGATTGCCGTGCCCGTGCGGGCCGGGAAGTTGTACAGCATGATCGGCATGTCGAGCGCGTCGTCAACCGCGAGCAGATGCGCGAGCAATTCCTGCTGGGTCGGCTGCGCGTAGTACGGCGCCGCCACCAGCAGCGCATCGAGCCCCGCACGTTTCGCCTCGCGGCCGAGGCGCAGCACCTCCTTCGTCGTCGTCGCGTTGATACCCGCGGTCAGGAACGTCTTGCCGCCGGCCGCGGCCGCGACCGTATCGAAGGTGCGCACGCGCTCGTCGAAGCTCAATGCGTAGTATTCGCCCGTCGTCCCGCCGATGCCGAGACCGGACACCCGGCCCGCGAGATCGGCCGCATGGCGGCCCAGCAGTGCGTGATCGATTTCGCCGTCCGCGTCGAACGGGGTGACCAGCGGTGTGTGTACGCCCTCGAAGCTCATTTTCGATACCTCAATCAAGTGGTTGCGCCGGGCTCCCGCCGTCAGGCAGGCAACCGGCAATTCGACAAAACGTCGTCGGTACGCCGCTGCGCCTGCGCAGCCACGCCGATCGATTCACTACGTTGTCCGGACAATGCCACGGCCCCGGCCCGATTCAGGAATCAGGCGAACGCCTCCGCATGCGCGTAAATGGGAAACTGGCTGCACAGGTCGCGCACGCGGGTCCGCACCGACCGCTCGACGGCCTCGTCGCCGTCCGGATTGCGCTCGAGCGCCGCCAGGACCGCGAGGATCATGTCGCCGATCTGCTCGAACTGCGCGGGGCCGAAGCCGCGCGTCGTGCCGGCCGGTGTGCCGAGCCTGATTCCGGACGTGACGGTCGGGTTTTCCGTATCGAACGGAATCCCGTTCTTGTTGCAGGTGATGCCGGCACGCTCCAGCGCCTTCTCGGCCTGCATGCCGGTTATGCGCCGCGCGCGCAGGTCGACCAGCAGCAGGTGGTTGTCGGTGCCGCCGGTGACGAGCGTCAGGCCGCCGGCCGTCAGCACCTGCGCGAGCGTCTGCGCGTTGCGCAGCATCTGGTCGATATAGCGGGTGAACTCCGGGCGCAGCGCTTCCGCGAAGGCCACCGCCTTGCCGGCGACGACATGCATCAGCGGGCCGCCCTGCAGCCCCGGAAAGACCGCCGAATTGATCTGCTTCGCGACGTCGGCTCGGTTCGTCAGGATGAAGCCGCCGCGCGGACCGCGCAGCGTCTTGTGCGTGGTCGACGTCACGACGTCGGCGAACGGCACCGGGTTCTGATGCCGGCCGGCCGCGACGATGCCGGCGATATGCGCCATGTCGACCATCAGCTTCGCATCGACGCTGTCCGCGATCTCGCGGAACGCGGCGAAGTCGAGCGCGCGCGGATATGCGGAGTAGCCGGCGATGATCAGCTTCGGGCGATGACGCTGCGCGAGCCGGCGCACGTCGTCGTAATCAATGCGCAGCGTGTCCGGGCTCACGCCGTACTGCACTGCGTTGAACCACTTTCCCGACAGCGCGGGACGCGCGCCGTGCGTCAGGTGGCCGCCTGCATCGAGCGACATCCCCATCACCGTGTCGCCCGGCTTGACAAGCGCAAGCATCACCGCGCCGTTGGCCTGCGCGCCCGAATGCGGCTGCACGTTTGCGTGGCTCGCGTCGAACAGCGCGCACGCGCGATCGATCGCGAGCGCCTCGATCCGGTCGACATGGTCGCAACCGCCGTAGTACCGGCGCGACGGATAACCTTCCGCGTACTTGTTCGTCAACACGGTGCCCTGTGCTTCCAGCACCGCCGCGGATGCGATGTTTTCGGACGCGATCAGTTCGATCTGCGTCTGCTGGCGACGCAGCTCCAATGCGATTTCCGATGCGATCACCGGATCCCGGCTCTGGAGCGTTTCGGCAAAAAATCGGGCGTTCTCGTTCACTTGTGACTCCGCGACGCGATTCGTTACGTGCTGTGTGGATTGCCTGTACCGCACATTGCAAGGCCGGCGCCGTCGTGACGGCCCCGGCCGCCGGCATCGGCCGGCATGCGCGCCCGACGCGGATCGCGTCGTCCGCATGACCGGCGCGTGGCCTTACTGCTGCAGCCAGGCCTTCAGCTTGTCCGGATGGGCGTCGACGAACTTCTTCGCGGCGGTCGCGTAGTCGTTCGTGCTGTTGCCTTCGAACTCGATGGCTTCGACGTCGGCCAGCGTCAGCTTCAGGTGCTTGAAGAACACGTCGGCGCGCGGGAACTTGCCGGCGAACTTCTTCGACGCGAACGCGTGGACCTGTTCTTCACCGCCCAGCGTGCCCTTCGGGTCCTTCAGGTAACGCATCTGCCATTTCTGGAACAGCCAGTGCGGGCTCCAGACCGTCGCGACGATCCATTGCTTCGACTGGTACGCACGCGACACGCTGGCCAGCATCCCGGCCTCGCTCGATGCCTGGAGGTTGTAGCCTTCCAGGTTGTAGGCCTTGATCGTCTTCTCCGACGCCTGCATCAGGCCACCGCCCGGCTCGATGCCCTGGATCGTGCCGTTCAGCTTGCTCTTGACTTCCGGCTTGTTCAGGTCGGCGATCGACGACAGCTCCGATTCCGGAACGTAGGTCGGCACGGCCCAGCCGTTCTTGCCGCCGGTGTAGATGATGCCCACGTCATCCAGGTCATTCTTGTACTTCGCGTAGTACGTGCCGTGGGTGACCGGCAGCCAGCCGCCGACCATGATGTCGAGATCGCCGCGCGCGACGCCTTGGTACTGGATGCCGATGTCGGCCTGCACGAACTGCACCGGCTGCTTGAGCTGCGTCTCGAGCACGTACTTCGCGACGTTGGCCACCGCGAGCACGTCCGCCCAGTTGGTGACCGCAATCTTGACCGGCTCGGCAGCCGACACTGCGCCCACACCTGCGCTGCAGGCAACCACCGTCGATACCGCAAGTTTCGCCAGAAGCGACTTGAACGTATGGGTATTCATCTAGTACTCCTTTTTAATCACGCGAGTCTTTCAAGGATGAGGAACGCCTTCGATCGGCGTTTCTGGTCTCCACGCACTGCTACACCGGCTCCGCCGCGGCACCGTGGCCGCGGCGCTTCATCGTCCTTCAATTGCCTCCGACTGCCGCATCCGTCAGGTGCGTGCGGCGCCACGCGGGCCCGCCTTGCCGGCACGCACCATCGGCTTCTTCACCTTCTTCTTCGCCTTCACGCCGAAGCTCTCGGTCAGGCGGTCCAGCACGATTGCGAGCAGCACGACGCCCAGCCCGCCTTCGAATCCAATCCCGATGTCGAGACGCTGGATCCCGCTCAGCACGTATTCGCCGAGGCCGCCCGCGCCGATCATCGATGCGACCACCACCATCGACAGCGCCATCATGATCGTCTGGTTCACGCCGGCCATGATCGACGGCAACGCGTTCGGCAGCTGGATCTTCCAGAGCAGCTGCCAGTCGGTGCTGCCGAACGAGCGGCCGGCCTCGATCAGTTCCTCGCGGACCTGCCGGATACCGAGCGTCGTCAGCCGCACGACGGGCGGCATCGCGAACACGATCGTCGCGATCACCGCCGGCACGCGTCCGAGGCCGAACAGGATCACGGCCGGGATCAGGTACACGAACGCGGGCATCGTCTGCATGAAGTCGAGCAGCGAGCGCAGGATCATGCCGATCCGGTTGTTGCGCGCCCCCCAGATGCCCAGCGGGACACCGATCACGAGGCTGAAGAACGTCGCCGCGGTAACGAGCGCGAGGGTCGAGACCGTCTGCGCCCACAGGCCCATGTAGTGAATGACAAGCAGCGCGAGGCCGACGAAGATCGAGAACACGATGCCGCGGCGCCACAGCGCGAGTCCGACCAGGATCACGACCATCGCGATGAACGGCACGGCGGCGAGCCCGTCCTCGAGCAGCTTCACGACCGCGCCGAGCCCCGCCGAGAAGGTGTCGAAGCCACCGCGGAAATGCAGAAACAGAAAGTTGACGAAATTTTCCGCGAACTTCCCGATCACCGACGAATTCATGCTGCCCTCCGTTGCATCATCTGCTTGAGTATCGTCCGGCAGGACACGACGCCCGCCAGTTGTCCCGCCGCGTCCGTCACCGGCACGTCGTGATCCTGGGTCAGCGCGATCGACGCGAGCTGGTGAAGATCCGTATCGATCGACACCGCGTTGACGTCATCGATGAATGCCTCGCGGATCGGCCGCGTGCCGGACCGGTGCAGCGTGGCGGCCGTGACGCAGCCCAGATAGTGGCCGGCCTCGTCGCACACGTAACCGCATTCCGCGCCGCTGTCGATCAGCTGGTTCAGGTAGCGGTCGGACGACGTGCCGGCATCGCATCGAAGCAGCCCGCGCTCGACCTGCGTCATCATGCTGGATGCCTTCAGGAAGCGCGACACGTCGACGTTGCGGAAAAAGTCCTGCACGTACGCATCCGCCGGTGTCTGGATCAGTTCGGCCGGCGTGCCGACCTGGATCAGGCAGCCGTCCTTCATGATGCCGATGCGGCCGCCGATCTTCTCCGCTTCCTCGATGTCGTGGGAAATGAACACGATCGTGCGCTGCTCCTCCTTCTGCAGGCGCAGCAGTTCGTTCTGCATTTCGAAGCGGATCAGCGGATCGAGCGCGGAGAATGCCTCGTCCATCAGCAGCACCGACGGATTCACCGCCAGTGCGCGGGCCAGCCCCACGCGCTGCTGCATGCCGCCGGACAACTCGCTCGGCAGCAGCTTCTCGTACGAACCCAGGCCGACGCGCTCCAGCGCGGCACGCGCAACTTCGTAGCGCTGCGCCTTCTTGATCCCCGCGACCTCGAGCCCGTATGCGATGTTGTCGATCACGGTCCGGTTCGGCAGCAGTGCGAACGACTGGAACACCATCGCCATCTTCTGGCGCCGCACGTCGCGCAGTTCCGGCGTCGACATCGGTGCGATGTCGCGGCCTTCGAGCACCACCTGCCCGGCCGTCGGTTCGATCAGGCGGTTGAGCAGTCGCACCAGCGTCGATTTGCCGGAGCCCGACAGGCCCATGATCACGAAGATCTCGCCGGCCCGCACGCTCAGGCTCACGTCGTCGACCGCCACCATGTTGCCGGTTTCGGCGAAGATCTCGTTGCGCCCGATGCCGCGCTTCATCATCTCGATCGCACGCTCGGGCTTCGGACCGAAAATCTTCGACAGGTGCTTGACGGTCAGGATGTCGGTTCCGGTCGCGGTACTCGACCGGGCGACCGACGGCGCACCGTCGGTGTGGATTGCTCCGGGGGGAAGTACGTCGCCCGGTGCAAACGTCAGATTTGGGGCCATTCTGTCATCCCGACTAACTGGTAACGGAAACCGCGAACTTCGCACGTGTCGCCATCGATTGCCCGTTTGCTGCCGAGGTCGATGCCGCTATCGCGTGGTTGACGGCGCTGATTCAGTGATTGCAGCGTATCAATCCAATTTCGTCGCTCCAGATACATTTTCTGTGCGCTTTTCCATACCTTTGGTAATGCATCGTTTCGGGGCGAAAAGGGGTGATCGCCGCAAAACGGTGCGAAAAATGCGAAACGCAATGCCGGCGCGGCTGTGCGGTATTTTTCGGGAACGGCGGCCCGGCGGCGCGTGCAGCGCGCGGCAGCGTCCGCTAGGGGAAAATCCCGACGCGAGGACTTAAGGGAAACTACCGAGAAATCAGGCCCGCGATTGCGCGAGCGGCTTTGGACGTGATGACCGCGGCCGGCCGCGCCGGCGTGGGCGGGGCAGTGCCCGTGAAGACCGCGCGGTTCGCGGGCGGGCTGCGGGCCGAACGGCAACCGCGGCACGCAGATGGCGGCCAATGCCAAGCCGGTCACGCTTTTTCGCTGCCCGCATCGGCAGGTTTCTGCCTAGCCTTTCGCTGATTGGCCCACGTTACTCAGGGAGCGGCAAGCAGCATGCATGAACGTCCGAAGCACATCGCGGATTTCGTCCGGATCGACAGCGAACTGTTCCAGTCGGAAAAACTGCCCGCCGCCGCGCGCGCGTTCGCACCGCACGTGTTCATCAGCCGTGTCGCCGAGCACGGCCGCCGGCGTGCGGCGGAGATGCGGGAAGTGTGCGACACGCTGCGCGAGGGCGGCGTCGAGCCAGAGATGAGCGACGCGTGTGCACGTGTGCGGGATCGGTTCGGCGACAGCATGGCCGCGCGCGCTCTCGACTACGAAGCGCTGCTGCCGTTCGACTGGACCCGGGTGCTTGACCTGCTGAACGACCAGCCTTGGACACCGCCTTAGGCTCTGTCCATGCGGTCACGAAATGACGCTTACACCAAACCCGGGGCGGTTCAATCTGCAAATTGGCCACGCAGGGTAGTCAGCAGGTGTTTGATTGCAAAAGCAATTTATAAAGGGACGCAAGGCAGGTCCGCGCCAGGCTTAGGTGCCCCACACCGGAAATTTGCGTGGAAATCAAAGTCACCCCGAGGAGTCTGTCTGCAAATAGCTGCTTCTTCGACATGGCATTCACTCTCAAAACTGAGGTCGTACGCTGCGTCGACGAACCCGTCGTCTGCAGCCCCACCGGCTGCCCGCGGGTCGTCTCATCGCAAACCTTTCAATTATTTGAATATTGCAGCTTGCGAGTCAGACTGACGGCTAGCAACGGCGGCGTCGAAGCGGCGTCGCGATGACGCCACTCTCGATAGAGCGCCCGCCGCGCCGCCATTATCGGAAGAGATAATGGGGAATGCCTCCAATACAAGATGCGATGCGTCGTACGGTGAATCCAGCGGGCCTCCGTTGCAAAGTCGCCTGCCGGCTCGCAGCGCAGATGATTGCCGGTCCGCCAGCTAATTGGCGACCATGACACCATGGACCCCTCTTGCGCTATCTCTTGTCTTGCGCCAACACCGGATCGCTGAGGTTCACGGCAACCGCCATTCCCTGCGGCGCGGCGTACTCGGTCATCCGGCGGCGCGACAGCTCGAAGTGGTCGCGGACCAGTTGCCCCGCCGCGTCGGCGTCCTGCCGCTCGAGCGCATCGATGATCTGGTCGTGCTGGACGACGGCACTTTCGAGGGTGTGCTGCATCGTGTCCGTCGTCGGATAGCGGTAGAACATCTTCCCGAGCCGCGCGTGATCGATCAGCAGGCGGCGCAGGCTCGGCATCAGGTAATCGTTCTGCGCGATTCGGCCGATCTCGAGATGGAATTCGTCGTTGTAGAACACGCGGTTCGCGACGTTGCCGCTTTCGATCGCGGCGCGAAAATGCGCCTGTATCGTCCGCAGCCGCGCGATGTCGTCGGGCGTCGCGTTCAGCGCCGCCAGCTGGGTGGTCGCGATATAGATGACCGGCGCGGCAATGAAGAAGCTGCGCAGCGACTGGAAATTCATCGACGTGACGCGCGGCGCCCGATTCGTCTCCAGCTCGATATAGCCTTCCGCGGCCATCTGCCGGATCAGCTCGCGAATCGGCGGCCGCGACATGCCGAACTCGTCGGCCAGCGCCGCCTCGTCGATCAGCGCGCCCGGCGCCAGCTCCATGTTCACGATCCGGCGCCGCAATGCCTCGCCCAAGGCCGACTTGCGATCGACCGTTTGTGCCACGTCCGCCGGTGCCGACTCCCCACCCGTTCCTTTCATAACGCCCTCGTCAATCTGAAGCGCGTACTATACGGCCCCGCCCGGGGCCATGGCTAGCGCTGCCCCCTGTCCCAACGGCCCGCGCGCGATGCGTGCGCCGTCGCCTCCTCCTTCCCGTTTTGAAGAACTCGCCGCCACCGCATCCGATGCGTCGCGCGGCCGGCTCCCCCTCTTCTCCGTCTCCCTCCATCGTCAGTCGTGCGTCTCGATGTGTCGCGGGTTAACCCTCAATTCCCGCGATCCGATTGTTAGACTATAGTTTGTCTACTAAGTATAGTTTATTAGACGCACGGCAACATAATTCTTTCCGGACAGGCGGATGGCGCACCAGGACACCGCCGCCGACGGCCCGACGCCATCGCCCCCATCACCGGCACGGCCAAGGGCTGACATCACCAATAAGGACACGGGCGCATTCGCACGCACGTGTCGTTTCAATCAACGAGACACTGGATTCAGGAATGCTTAGGGTTACTTCGCCGACGGTAGAAGCGGTTGCGCAGCCTCAACGCGATGCGCGCAAGGTCAGGGTCGGCGCGCTGCCTGCCGACGACGAGGCGTGCGGCTGGTACCACACCAGCCCGCCGCGCGTGCCGCGGCCGTGCCACACCGGCACCACGAAGGCGCGCTGGGGCGTGATCGGCGCCGGCTTCACCGGGCTCGCCGCGGCGCGCCAGCTCGCGCTGAACTTCCCGGACGACGAAGTCGTGCTGGTCGATGCGCAGGAAGTCGGCTTCGGCACGTCGGGGCGCAATGCGGGCTTCGCGATCGACCTGCCACACGACATCGGCGCGGACGACTACATCGGCGACATCGATACGGCGAAGACGACCCTGCAACTGAACCTGCTCGGCCAGTCGATCCTGCGCGCGCTGGTCGACGAGCACGGGATCGATTGCCACCTGCGCGCGTCGGGCAAGTACCAGGCGGCCGTCGAACCGCGCGGCGTCGCGGTGCTCGACGCTTACCGGCGCGGTCTCGACAAGCTCGGCCAGCCGTACGAAGTGATCGAAGGCAAGGATCTGCCCGCGCATATCGGCACCGGCTTCTACCGCAAGGGGCTGTTCACGCCCGGCACGATGCTGCTGCAGCCGTCGGCGCTGGTGAAGGGTCTGGCCGACAGCCTGCCGCCGAACGTCACGCTGCACGAGCACACGCCGATCACCGACGTCGAATACGGCGACAAGATCGTGCTCGGGCATGCCGGCGGCCGCATCGTCGTCGACAAGCTGGTGCTCTCGAACAACGCGTTCGGCATGCGCTTCGGCTTCCTCCAGCGCACGATGCTGCCGGTGTTCCTGTACGCGAGCCTCACGCGGCCGCTGACCGGCGCCGAGCAGGCGCGACTGGGCGGCCAGCCGTTCTGGGGCGTGATTCCGGCCGACCCTTTCGGCAGCACGGTGCGCCGCACCCACGACAACCGCATCCTGATCCGCAACAGCTTCAGCTTCAATCCGAACGGCCGCCCGAACGACCGTCATCGGGAACGCGCGCTCGCGCGCCACCGGCTCTCGTTCGAGCGCCGCTTCCCGATGCTGCCGGACGTCGAGTTCGACTACACGTGGAGCGGCTCGCTTGCGCTGTCGCAGAACCACAAGGGCTTCTTCGGCCAGCTCGCGCCGAACGTCTATGGCGCGCTCTGCTGCAACGGCCTCGGCATCACGCGCGGCACGGTGACGGGCACGCTGCTCGCCGACTGGCTGGCCGGCAAGCGCGATGCGCTGACCGATTTCCTGCTGGCGACGTCGGGCCCGAACCGCACGCCGCCCGAGCCGTTCCTGTCGGCCGGCGTCAACGCGACGCTCTGGTGGGGCCAGCGCAAGGCGGGCCTGGAGAGCTGAACCGGCCACACCGAACGCCCCCCACCCAAATCCACGATTCAGCGATCGGGCACCGCGCCAACACCGCGCGCCCCACGGAGATCGCGCCCATTTCATCAGGAAGGAAGGAGACGACTGCCAATGGCAAAAACGACGGTATCCATCGAAGACGTACCCCTCAACCGATTTCACCAGCTGCTCACCGTGCGCTCGGGCGGCGGCTGGCTCATGGACGGCTACGTGCTCAGCATCATCGGCGTAGCCATGGTGCAGTTCTCGGCCGCGCTGCACCTGACCAGCTTCTGGGAAGGCATGATCGCCGCGTCGGCGTTGCTCGGCATCTTCGTCGGCGGCTTCCTCGGCGGCTGGCTGACCGACCTGATGGGCCGCCGCCGGCCCTACTTCTTCGGCCCCGTGATATTCATCGTCTGTTCGATCGCGCAGTTCTGGGTGCAATCGGGCGAGGCGCTGTTCGTGCTGCGCTTCATCACCGGCATTGGCGTCGGCATCGAGTACCCGGTGGCCGGCTCGCTGCTGACCGAATTCATGCCGCGCAAGTACCGCGGCCCGCGCCTCGCGCTGCTGACGATCATCTGGTTCTTCGGCGCGGCGCTCGCGTACATCGTCGGCAACGTCCTGCTCGCGCAAGGCGGCCCCGACGCGTGGCGCTGGGTGCTGGCGAGCCCGGCCGTGATCGGCGTCGCGCTGTTCCTGGTGCGCATCGGCACGCCGGAATCGCCGCGCTGGCTGCTCAACAAGGGCCGCAAGGCGGAAGCCGACGCGGTGATCCGCAAGGTGTACGGCCCGTCGTTCTCGATCCGCAACCTGCCGGAAGAGCCGGTCGACCAGAAGATCTCGCTCGGCGCGCTGCTGCACTCGGGCTACGGCAAGCGGATGCTGTTCGTGGTGCTGTTCTGGACCTGCTCGGTGATCCCGGTGTTCGCGGTCTACTCGTTCGCGCCGCGTGTGCTGCAGGCGCTGCACCTCGAAGGCGACTGGGAAGCGTACGGTTCGGTCGCCATCACACTGCTGTTCGTGGTCGGCTGCGCGCTCGCCACGCGCGTCATCAATACGCTCGGCCGCCGCGCGCTGGTGATCCACAGCTTCCTGTGGTCCGCGCTCGCGCTGCTGGCGCTCGGCGCGTGCTCGAATGGCTCGGCCCTGCTGATCCTCGTACTGTTCGGTGCATACGCGTTGCTGATCGGCGGCGCGCAGGTGCTGCAGCTCGTCTATCCGAACGAAATCTTCCCGACCGACATCCGCGCGTTCGCGGTCGGCATGGGCGCGTCGCTGTCGCGCATCGGCGCGGCGGTCGGCACGTGGCTCGTCCCGATCGCGCTGCAGAACATCGGCATCGGCAACACGATGTACGCGGCGGCGGCCGTGTCGTTCGTCGGCCTGCTGGCCTCGGTCGCGCTCGCACCCGAAACGGCATCGCTGTCGCTGCAGGAAGCCGCCTCGCTCAGTCATTGACACGCATTTCACGCACGCCGCGCCCGTCGCGGCGTCGGCATTACCCACGCAACGCTTACTTTCATTCCAGCGGGAGCACACCATGCAATTCAACGGCATCTACACGCCGGCCATCACGCCCCTGACCGCCGAAGGCGGCATCGACAAGGCGGCGTTCGCCGAGGTCCTCGAATACCTGATCGGCGCCGGCGTGCACGGCATCATCATCGGCGGCTCGACCGGCGAGTACTATGCGCACACGATGCAGGAGCGCATCGAGCTCGGCACGTACGCGAAGCAGGTGATCGGCACGCGCGTGCCGCTCGTGATCGGCCCCGGCGCGATCCGCACCGAGGATTCGATCGAATACGCGAAATCGGCGAAGGACATCAAGGCTGATGCGATCCTGGTCGGCTCGCCGCCGTACGCGCTGCCGACCGAGCAGGAAAACGCCGCGCATGCAATCGCGGTGGACCGCGCCGCCGACCTGCCGGTGATGCTCTACAACTACCCGGCGCGCATGGGTGTGTCGATGGGCCGCGAGTTCTTCCGCACCGTCACCGCCGCGTCGAAGAACTTCGTCGCGATCAAGGAAAGCTCGGGCAGCACCAGCCAGCTGCACATGCTCGCGCGCGAATTCCCGAACATCAGCGTGTCGTGCGGCTGGGACGACCAGGCGCTCGAATTCTTCGCGTGGGGTGCGAGCAGCTGGGTTTGCGCGGGCTCGAACTTCCTGCCGGCGGAACACGTCGCGCTGCACCAGGCGTGCGTGGTCGAGAACGACTTCCGCAAGGGCCGCCGCATCATGTCGGCGATGATGCCGCTGATGGATTTCCTCGAGGACGCGGGCAAGTTCGTGCAGTCGATCAAGTACGGCAGCGAACTCGCCGGCCTGCGCAGCGGCGGCGTGCGCGCACCGCTGCAGCCGCTCGACGAAGCGAACAAGGCGACCCTCAAACAGATCGTCGCCGACGTGAAGCGCGAGATCGCGGCGGTCGTCGGAGGCCAGGCCTGATGGCGGAACTGCTCAGCGCGTCGCAATACGCGGCCCTCGCGGCCGGACTGAAGCTGCCGACTCAGGCCTTCGTCGACGGGGCGTTCCGCCCCGCCAACTCCGGCAAGACCTTCGCGACGGTCAACCCGGCCACCGATCAGGTGCTCGCGCATGTCGCCGCGTGCGACGCCAGCGACGTGGACGATGCGGTGGCACGCGCGAAGGCCGCCTTCGCCGACGGCCGCTGGCGGCAGCTGCCGCCGTCGCAGCGCAAGTCCATCCTGCTGAAGTTCGCGGACCTGCTCGAACAGCACGCGCACGAACTGGCGACGATGGAAAGCCTCGACAGCGGCAAGCCGATCCGCGAATGCCAGAACATCGACGTGCCGGAAACGATCCACACGATCCGCTGGCACGCGGAGCTGATCGACAAGATCTACGACAACACCGCGCCGGTCGGCTCGAACGCGCTCGCGCTGGTGGTGCGCGAGCCGATCGGCGTGGTCGGCCTCGTGCTGCCGTGGAACTTCCCACTGCTGATGCTGGCGTGGAAGATCGGCCCGTCGCTCGCGGCGGGCTGCTCGATCGTCGTGAAGCCGGCGACGGAAACCACGCTGACCGCGCTGCGCGTGGCCGAACTCGCCCATGAAGCCGGCGTGCCGGCCGGCGTGTTCAACGTGGTGCCGGGCGGCGGCAAGGACGTCGGCGAGCCGCTGGGCCGCCACCCGGACGTCGCGATGGTCAGCTTCACCGGCTCGACCGCGACCGGCCGGCGCTTCCTGCACTACGCGGCGGAATCGAACCTGAAGCGCATCGTGCTCGAATGCGGCGGCAAAAACCCGGCCGTCGTGATGCGCGACGTCGCGGACCTCGACGCGGTCGCGCAGCATGTGGTGAACGGCGCGTTCTGGAACATGGGCGAGAACTGCTCGGCGTCGTCGCGCCTGATCGTGCACGCCGACATCAAATCGGCGCTGCTCGAGCGCATCGGCGTGCAGATGCGCGAATGGAAGATGGGCGACCCGCTCGATCCGGCGCACCGCGTCGGCTCGCTGATCAGCAAGGCGCACTTCGACAAGGTCCGCTCGTTCCTCGACCAGGCCGGCTCGGACAAGCTCGACGTGGTGTTCGGCGGCTCGACCGAAAACGGCATCTTCGTCGAGCCGACCGTGGTGGACGGCGTGAGCCGTGACCACACGTTGTTCCAGGAGGAAGTGTTCGGGCCGGTGCTGGCCGTCACGACCTTCACGGACACCGACGAGGCGATCGCGCTCGCGAACGATTCGGTCTACGGCCTCGCGGCATCGGTCTACACCAGCAACCTGAACAACGCGATTCACCTGTCGCGGTCGATACAGGCCGGCGTGGTGACGGTAAACTGTTTCGGCGAAGGCGACATCACGACCCCGTTCGGCGGCTACAAGGCTTCCGGCTTCGGCGGCCGCGACAAGTCGATCTGGGCACACGACCAGTACACCGAGATCAAGACCATCTGGATCGACGTCCCGACCCGCGCCGCATAATCTCATCGACACGCAGCACCCGCATGCCGGCCGCGATCGCCACGCGCGATCGCGGCCGGTTTGTCGCATCTGCCGGGCAATCGGCCCGGCGCAACGTATTCACCCGGTATTGGCAGGAAACAGGCATGAACAGCAGGAACAGGGCGACGCTGATCGGATTCGTCGCAATCGTTTTATGGAGTTCGGTGGTAGGGTTGATTCGCGGTGTCAGCGACAGCTTCGGCGCAACCGGCGGCGCCGCGATGATCTACACGGGGGCGGCGGCGCTGCTGCTCGTGACGACCGGGCTGCCGCGGCTCGACGATTTCCCGCGCCGCTACCTGCTGTGGGGCAGCGTGCTGTTCGTCGCATACGAATGGTGCCTGTCGCTGTCGATCGGCAACGCGCACACCGCGCGCCAGGCGATCGAGGTCGGCATGGTCAATTACCTGTGGCCGACCTTCACGATGGTGTTCGCGATCCTCTTTCTCCGGCAGCGCGCGAACCTGCTGATCGTGCCGGGCGTGATCCTCGCGATGGCCGGCGTCGGCTGGGTGCTCGGCGGCGAGCACGGTTTCGATACGGCCGGCATGGTGGCCAATGTCGTCGACAACCCGCTCAGCTACGGGCTTGCTTCCGCCGGCTCGCTGATCTGGGCCGCGTATTGCACGGTCACGATCAAGATCGCGAAGGGCAAGAACGGCATCACGCCGTTCTTCATCCTCGTCGCGCTGTCGCTGTGGATCAAATACCTGCTCGACGGCGAGCACACGATCGTGTTCAGCTTCAATGCGCTCGCCTGCTTCGTGCTCGCGTCTGCGGCAATGGGCTTCGGCTATTCGGCCTGGAACATCGGCATCATGCGCGGCAACGTCGCGATCCTGGCCGGTGTGTCGTACTTCATTCCGGTCATTTCCGCCGGCCTCGCCGCCCTGCTGCTGAATGCATCGCTCTCGTCCGGCTTCTGGACCGGTGCGTTCTGCGTGTGCGGCGGCTCGATACTGTGCTGGCTGGCGACGCGCAAGCGGGCGCCGCGTGCCGCCGCGTCGGCACAGGCGGAGCAGTGCACGTAAAGGCATCCATAGGACATTCCCTAGGAAGCCAGCCTCGACGATCAGGGGTCGGAGGGTTTTGACGCCCAGCTATTGAGGTCATTATGGCCGCAAACCCGCGCCAATAATGGTGTCGCGGGTCCCATCCTTTCGGATTCCAATCTGCGAACACTACACTACACAACGCCTCGCATTACCAAAGGTATGGGAATGTGCGCAGAAAATGTAGCTTGAGCGGTCAATTTGGCTTGCTACGCTGCAATGCCAGGTCTCCTGTTACTGCTTTGAGCGAGAACATCGCACTTTCGGGCAGGCTGCCAGGCTGCAGGATGCTCCAAACGTAACCAGTCGAATCGCTTTGTCAGGGCGTGTTTGATCTCTCGCGCCGATTCTTGTCACATCCTGGAGTGTAGTGATGCTTAACCCCTCTAGAAAATGCTTTGCCACTGGCCTGACTGCCGTCGCCATGTTGTTTGCAAGCAGCCAATCGATTGCGCAGCAGGTCGTGAAGATCGGCGTTTCAGCCCCGCTGACCGGCGCCGGAGCTGCCAACGGAAAGGACATCGAGAATGGTGTTCGCCTCGCCATCCAAGAAGCCAACGCCCAGCACACAAAGCTGGGCGGGCAGGAGGTGCGCTTCGAGCTGGACTCCGTCGATGATCAGGGCGACCCGCGCATTGGTGTGCAAGTAGCCCAGAAACTCGTCGACGACGGAGTGGTCGCCGTGGTGGGCTACTACAACTCCGGAGTTGCGTTGCCCTCCTCGCCGATATTTGCCAAGGCGGGCATTCCGTTGATAGACCCGGCTGCCACGAACCCAGCCATAACCAAGCAAGGGCTGAAGAACGTCTTTCGTATTATCGCCACCGACGCACAGAACTCCGGCAATGCAGGAAAGTACGCAGTAACGGTCACCAAGGCGCAGCGCATTGCAGTGATGGACGACCGCACGGCATTTGGCCAGGGAGCCGTGGAAGAATTCAAGAAAGCAGTCATCGCGGCCGGCGGCCATATCGTTGCATCGGAATACACCAACGACAAGGCCGTCGAATTCAACGCGCAGCTCACTAACATCAAGGCGGCGAACGCAGATCTTCTGTACTTTGCCGGCCTTGATAACCAGGCGGCGCTCCTGACCAAGCGGATGAGACAACTCGGCATGCGGACGCAGTTCGTAGGAAGTGGTGGCATTGCCGACAGCATCTTCCTCGGAGTTGCGGGCAGTGCCGCAGAGGGCGCAATGGCGTGGGAGTATGGACGGCCTGTCGAGTCCCTTCCCCAAGGCAAAGCGTTTGCGGAAAAATTCAAAAAGAGATTTGGTGCGGATACATTGACTTACGCGCCATTCGCCTATGACTGTGCGTGGGTGGCTATCAACGCGATGAAACAGGTGAATTCCGCAAAAACGGAGGTATTCATGCCTGCGTTGCGAACTATTCAGTACGACGGCATCACGGGGAAGATTGAATTCGATTCGTACGGTGACCTGAAACACCCGACGTCGACGCTCTATCAGGTGAAAGGCGCCAAGTGGAAACCTGTGACGACTATCAGCGCAGAATGACTCACTAAGCGGTTATGGTTGAGCCGGGCGTCTGCCGATGAACGTGACCGCAGCCATTGACTGATGAGCGTCCTCTGACGGCGGTTATGTCGGTACGCGACGATGGCTGCAGTTCCGCCCTGCCATCCGCGATCGACCGCGCGAGAGGCACCGCGCAAATGCGAGCAGGGCATACTTGTGGATGTTCATCCGGCCGTGTTCCGGAAGGTTGACACCGGGCAATTTCACCATTCAATTCCAGTGCCGATATCAGAATCCCGCGCTGCGGCTTCGATCGTCTCGGCCAGCAATTCTTCAACGCCCGCTTCGCCCGGGCGCTTACGCCAACGCGTCAGGCTCGATGGGTCGATCGGCGGTTCAAGGCTGAGCGGCCAAATCGACAGTGGGTGTCGGATCTCGCCATGTATTGGCGTGGCAGGGCTGGCTGCACGCGGCATTCGTGATTGACGTGTTCGCCCGTCGCATCGGTGGCTGGCGCGCCAGTTCATCGATGACCACGGACTTCGCTCTGGATGCACTTGAGCAGGCGTTGTACTCTCGCCAGCCGGGCGACGACGGGACTTTGATA
>NZ_CAJPHE010000036.1:0-45606 GCF_905339875.1 Burkholderia sp. BCC1998 | reverse complement strand
CTCTCCAGATCAGGGTGGGGGGCGGCTGGGGATCACGATCGCGCCGCCCCGTCGTGCGGGCGCGATGCGATTCTGCTGTGGTGCGGTGCCGCGACGATCGAAGCGCGACGGTGCGGCGCGACCTCGACGCGGCGCGCGCCTGGCGATTCGCCGGATTCGGGTGCCGGCGAGTGTCGTCAGCTTATGCGATTCGCCCGGCGGTGCGTAGCGCGCGCGGACAGAACATAGTGTTCTCGTTCATCGAACGGCATGCGGGCGCGACCGGGCGCAGCGTGCCGCTACCATGAGCGGCATGATCAGGAGCACTGACAGGTGTGACGGCGACGGTTGCCGCGCATGCGGCGATCGAGCGGCGTGGCGGCCGGCCCGATCCGGCGGTGCGGATCGGGGGAGTCGACGCGGGCGGCGGGAGCGGGTGACGAACGAAACGCGCGGCCTAGCGCCGCGCGCGTGCCTTGCCGGCGGTACGCATGGCCGGCGCCGCGCCGCCGGCGGGCGCGGTGTCTTCCAGCACGAGCCGTGCGGTGGCGGCGAAGTGCGCGCGCAGCAGCTCGCACGCGCGATCGGCGTCGCGCGCGATCACGGCCTTCACGATCTCCTCGTGCTCGCGACCGACATCGCGCGTGTCCGCATGCTGGCTGCGCAGCGACTGATGCCGATAGCGCGCAGTCTGCGTGCGCAACGTCGCCGCGAAATGCTTCAGCCATTTCGAACGACAGCCGGCCAGCAGCGTCGCGTGGAAGTGGTCGTGCGCGCGTTCCCAGTCGGGGTTCATCCGCGGCGGCTCGTCGACGACGGTCGGCAGGCTGTTCACCAGATGGAACGCGGCGAGCACCGACGCTTCCCATTCGAGGTTGCCGCTCTCGATCGCGTCGCGCAGCGCCTCGGATTCGATGCACTGCCGCACCGACGTGATGTCCTCGAGATCCGCGCGGGATACCGGGGTCACGCGAAAGCCGCGCTGGTCCTCCGCCTCGACGAAGCCGCTCATCGCGAGTCGCGACACGGCTTCGCGCAGAGGGATCACGCCGGCCTGATAGCGGTCGGCCAGCTCCCGGATCTTCAGCTTGGAGCCGGGGGCGAGCGCACCCGACACGATGTCCCGAAGAATGGTGTCGGCCAGCACCGACGCCATGGTTCGCGAGCCGCCGGTTACTGCGTCGTCAAACGTCATGTCCACGAATATTTCCCTCCAGATGGCCAAATTATATGCAGAACTGGAGGACGTATGCGAAGGCTAGGGTAAACATGCAAAGACGAAAATATATATATTTTCTAAATTTGTATCTAAATCGCGGCCAGCCCGGCGGCGACCCCTTGATCTGGAGATGTCATGCGTTACGTGAATTTTTCGCCCGATGGCCGCAAACGGATGCTCGGCGTGCAGCGCGACTCGACCATCGTGTCGCTCGGCGATGCGACGCTCGAACAGTTGCTCGCGAGCGGTACCGACCTGGCCGGCTTCGCCGACCGGCAGGCATCGGCCGGGCCGACCTTCCACGTCGACGAGGTGACGTGGCTGCCGCCGCTCACGCGGCCCGGCAAGATCATCTGCGTCGGGTTGAACTATGCCGACCACACGAAGGAAAGCCCGTACGAACAGCCTTCCTATCCGACGCTGTTCCCGCGCTTCACGACGAGCCTGATCGGCCACGACGCGGCGATGATCCGGCCGCGCGTGTCCGATTCGCTGGACTTCGAGGGCGAGCTGGCCGTCGTGCTGAAAAGCGGCGGCCGTCACGTGCCGAAGGCACGCGCACTCGAGTGCGTGGCCGGGTATTCGGTGTTCAACGACGGGTCGGTGCGCGAATACCAGTTCAAGGCGCCGCAATGGACCGTCGGCAAGAACTTCGACGGCACGGGTGCCTTCGGCCCCGCGCTCGTCACCGCCGACGAGCTGCCGGCGGGCGGCGCCGGGCTGCGGCTGGAAACGCGGTTGAACGGCAAGGTCGTGCAGTCGGCAAACACGAGCGACATGCTGTTCGACGTCGCGACGCTGATCGCGATCGTCAGCGAGGCGATCACGCTGGAAGCGGGCGACGTGATCGTCAGCGGCACGCCGGCCGGCATCGGCTGGGCGCGCGACCCGAAGCTGATCATGCGCGACGGCGACGTGTGCGAGGTCGAGATCGAAGGGCTCGGCATCCTGCGCAATCCGGTGCGCGACGAAGACGCGGCGCAATGAACGCCGGCCGTTGAACGGACCCAATCAAGAGACTGAGGAAGACATGAGACAGATTCGAGTTCCGGTGTTGGTGGTCGGCGCAGGGCCGGCCGGGCTGACGACCGCGGCATTGCTCGCGAAATACGGCGTCGAGGTGCTGGCGATCACGCGTTATCCGGGCACCGCCCATTCGCCGCGCGCGCACATCACGAACCAGCGCACCGTCGAGGTGTTCCGCGATCTCGGCATCGAGGCGCGCGTGCAAGCGCTCGCGACGCCGAACGAGCTGATGACCAACAACGTGTGGGCGACCAGCTTCGCGGATCGCGAGATTGCGCGGTTGCAGACCTGGGGCACGGGCACGAAGCGCAAGGCCGACTACGAGGCAGCCAGCCCGTCGCAGATGTGCAATGCGCCGCAGCATCTGCTCGAGCCGGTGATCCTCGGCGCGGCTCGGGAGTACGGCGCGCATATCCTGTTCAACACCGAACTCGTGTCGATTCGTCAGACGGACGACGCGGTGATTGCGCAGCTCGTCGACGTCGTGACGCGCGAGGAGATCGAGGTGATCGCCGATTACGCGGTCGGCGCGGACGGCGCGCAAAGCCTCGTGGTCAAGCAGATCGGCTTCGAACTCGACGGCGAAATGGGGCTCGGCTGCGCGGTGAACTGCTGGCTTGAGGTCGACCTGGAGAAATACACCGCGCACCGCCCGGGCGTGCTGTACTGGATGAGCCAGCCGGGCAGCGACTACTGGGTCGGCAGCGGCACCTACATCTGCGTGCGGCCGTGGAACGAATGGGTGCTGCTGTTCATGTACAACCCGAAGGACGGCGAGCCCGACCTGAGCCACGACGCGGTGATCGCGCGGGCGCGCGCGACGATCGGCGACCCCGAGATCCCGATCCGCGTGAAGGCGGTGTCGAAGTGGACGATCAACCGGATGGTCGCGCGCACGATGGTGAAGGGCCGCGTCGCGATCGCCGGCGACGCCGCGCACCGTCATCCGCCGGCGAACGGGCTCGGCTCGAACACGTCGGTGCAGGACGCGTTCAACCTCGCGTGGAAGCTCGCGATGATCGTGAAGGGGCAGGCATCGCCCGCGCTCTTGCAGACCTATTCGGACGAGCGCCAGCCGGTTGCCGAGACGGTCGTGAATCGTGCGATCAAATCGGTCGGCGAGATGCTGCCGATCGCGAAGGCACTCGGCTTCTCGGAAGGGCAGAGCGCGGAAGAAGGCTGGGCGTCGCTCGACGGGCTGTTCGCCGAGGACGACGCTGGCCGGAAGCGCCGCAAGGCGCTCGCCGATGCGGTCGAACTGCAGAACTACCAGTTCAACTGCCATGGCGTCGAACTCGGGCAGCATTACACGTCGTCCGCGATCGTGCGCGACGGCGCGACATTCCCGATTCCGTCGCGCGACCCGGAGCTTTACTATCATCCGACGACGACGCCGGGCGCATCGATTCCGCATGCATGGATCCAGCACGGCGGCGAACAGGTGTCGACGCTCGACCTCGTCGGCCGCGGTGCGTTCACGGTGCTCACGGGCGCCGGCGGCCAGGCGTGGCTCGATGCGGCGCAGCGGGTCGGCGACGAATTCGGCATCGAGATCCGCGCGGTATCGATCGCGCCCGGCACGCGGACCTTCGACGTGTACGGCGACTGGGCGCGGCAGCGCGAGATCGAGGATCACGGCTGCGTGCTGGTGCGGCCCGACCGCTTCGTCGCATGGCGTTCGGAAGCGCTGGCCGACGATCCGGCCGGCGCGCTGCGCCGCGTGCTGTCCCGGATTCTCGGCGGCACCGGGCAGGCACGCGCGCGGGCCGATGCGGTCGCGCTCGCCGAAGCGTAACGGAGGCCGGCATGACGACTGCAACGACGACGACGGCTGCGGCGAATGCGACACGCAAGCGTGCCGCATTCGGCATCCACAGCATCGACCATTTCTCGCTCGACGTGCCGGGCCTCGCGGACGCCCGTCGGTTCGTGACGGCATTCGGCTTCGACGTCGAGGAAGCCGGGCACGCGCTGCGGTTGCGCACGGAATCCGGCGGCCACGTCTGGGCGACCCTGCGCGAAGGGCCGCGCAAGCGGCTCGCGTATCTGTCGCTGAACTGCTTCGCCGACGACTTTGCGCCGCTGCGCACGCAGATTCTTGCCGCGGGCGGGCGCGCGGCGGCGGCGCCGGCAGGGCAGGCGCCGGACGACGGCTTCTGGTTCGAGGACCCGGACGGCAACCTGCTGCAGTTGAAGGCGGGGGCGAAGACGACACCCGCATGCAAGCCGGCGCCGCCGCGCGCGACCGGCATCCGGCCGCAGCGCGGCGCGCTGTTTCGCGGTGACGCCCCGATCGTGCATCCGGCGCGGCTGTCGCACGTGCTGATGTTCACGCCGGACATCGGCCGGGCGATCGCGTTCTACGAGCAGGCGCTCGGCCTCGGCCTGTCGGACGGCGCCGCCGGCATCGTCGCGTTCCTCCACGCACGCCACGGCAGCGACCATCACCTGATCGCCTTCGCGCAGGGCACCGCGAAGGGCTGGCATCACAGCGCATGGGATGTGCCGGCCGTCGACGACGTCGGGCTCGGCAAGATGCAGATGCAGCGGGCCGGTTACGTGGAAGGCTGGGGCGTCGGGCGCCACGTGCTGGGCTCGAACTACTTCCAGTACGTGCGCGATCCGTGGGGCTCGTTCTGGGAGTATTCGGCCGACATCGACTATGTCGGCGCGGGCGTCGAGTGGCCGGTCGGCGATCACCCGCCAGAGGACTCGCTGTATCTGTGGGGGCCGGACGTGCCGGGCTATTTCTTCGAGAACACCGAAGCCGGCTGAATCGTCGCACCGCATGCCGCCGGCTTGCGCCGGCGCGCGCTCGTCGGGCCGGGCGGCCGGACGCGTCAGGCATTTCATTCTCGCCATATCAATCAGTATAACGAATTACATTTGGAGATCAGGATGGTCAGCAAGAAGACCTGTGCAATCGGCGTGCTGGCGCTCGGGCATGCGTGCGCGGCATCCGCGCAGAGCAGCGTCACGCTGTTCGGCCTGCTCGATGCAGGCGTGAGTTACGTGAGCAACGAAGGCGGTCACGGCGTCGCGAAATTCGACGACGGCATTTTCACGCCGAGCCTGGTCGGGCTGCGCGGCAGCGAGGATCTCGGCGGCGGCATGCATGCGATCTTCCAGCTCGTCAGCCAGATCGCGATCGGCTCGGGCACGACGATCGGCGACGGGCTGTTCGCGCGCACCGCATTCGTCGGCTTGCAGCACGACCGCTACGGAACGGTCACGCTCGGCAACCAGTACGAGTTCATGGCGGACACGCTGTTCTTCGGCGGCGTCGACGCGGCGCGCGACGTGGGCGGCCTGTACAACCTGCGCAACGGCCCGTTCCAGAAGCTCGCGTTGCCCGGCAACCCGACCGGCGCGTTCGACTGGGACCGGATGGCCGGCAGCCGGCGCGTCGCGAACGCGGTCAAGTATGTGAGCCCCGTGGTCGGCGGGCTGAAATTCGGCGCGCTGTACGGCTTCGGCGGCGTGCCCGGCAGCATCGGCGCGAACAACACCGTGAGCGTCGGCGCCGACTATTCGATCGGCACGTTCGGCGCGGCCGCCGCCTATACGAACGAGAAATACGGTGCGCAGGCCGGCTCGCCCGCGACCAGCGTGCGCAACTGGGGCGCCGGGCTGCGCTACGGGTTCGGCGTGGCCAACCTGAGCGCGCTGTTCACGACCGTGCGCAATGCGGCGTCGGGCGGCGCCGCGTGGATGAGCGAGGTCGGCGGCACATGGAAGCTGAACGGCGCGACCACGCTTGGCGCGGACTACATGTACATGAAGGGCAACGCGACGCTCGATGACAACCACGCGCACCAGCTGACCGCCACGATCCAGTACCGCTTGTCGAAGCGGACGATGGTCTACGCGAGCGGTGCGTGGCAGCGCGCGAGTAGTGGCGCCCATGCGCAGATCAACGGCGTGCTCGAGCCGGACGGTGCATCGTCCGGCGCGAACCAGGCGATCGCACGCATCGGCATGCATACCGTGTTCTGACCGCGCGGCACGCGCACCCCTTTGGAGAAACCAGATGAACCACGCACGCGTGTCCGACCGGGACACCTCGTACGAATGGAAGATCGTCGCGCTGCTCGCGCTCGGATTCGGGCTCGTCGGCGTCGACCGCTTCATGATCATGCCGCTCTTTCCCGTGATGATGCGGGACCTGAAACTCGACTACCAGGATCTCGGTCACATCACGGCGGCGCTGTCGGTCGCGTGGGGCGTGTCCGCGCTGCTGACCGGCAACCTGTCCGACCGCTTCGGTCATCGCAAGGTCATCATTCCGGCGATGCTCGCGTTCTCGCTGCTGGCCTGCGCGAGCGGGCTCGCGTGGGGCGTCGGCAGCCTGATGGCGATCCGCGCGGTGATGGGCTTCGCGGAAGGGGCGTACACGCCGTCGAGCATCACCGCGACGCTCGATGCGTCGGACCCGGCGCGCCACGGCCGCAACGTCGGCATTCAGCAGGCGGCGCTGCCGCTGCTCGGCCTGGGCATCGCTCCGGTCGTCGTCACGCAGCTGATGCGCGTCGTGCCGTGGCACTGGATCTTCGCGATGGTCGCGGTGCCGGGGCTCGTCGTCTGCGCGCTGACGTGGAAGGTGCTGCGCGATACCAGCGCCGAGCGCGCGGCCGCGCATACCGGCACGGCCGATGCCGGCCGTCATCGCTGGCGAGACGTGCTGCGCTACCGCAACGTGACGCTGTGCTTCGTCGGGATGCTGTGCTGGCTGACCTGCCTGATCGTGCTGAGCGCGCTGCTGCCGAACTACCTGACCGACTACCTGCACCTGGGTCTGCAGCAGATGGGTTTCGTGCTGTCCGCGACCGGCATCGGCGGCACGCTCGGCGGGCTCGCGATGCCGGCGCTGTCCGACCGGATCGGCCGCCGGCCCGTGATGGTGCTGTCGGTCATCGGCGCGTTCGTGTCGATGTGGGTGTTTTCGCGCACCGGTGCCGAGCCGGCCGCGCTGTTCGCGGGGCTGCTGGCGACGATCTTCTTCGTCTTCGCGATGATCACGCTGACGGTCGGGCCGATCAGCGCGGAAGCCGTTCCGGCGCAACTGATGACCACGGCGTCCGGGCTCGTGATCGGCGTCGGCGAGATCTTCGGCGGCGGCATCGCGCCGTCGGTCGCGGGCTACGTCGCGAAGCACTTCGGCATCCAGTACATCATGCAGCTCGGCATGGGCGCGTTGGTGCTCGGCCTGTTTGTCGCGCTGGCACTGAAGGAAACCGCGCCGGCGCGGGTCACGAGGACGGTTTCGCTCGCGGAGTCGTGACGGCGTGACGGACCGGCCGGCCGTCGCTGCGCTTGGCGCGCGTCGTTACGGCGTTGCCGTGCCGGCGCGCACGTGCTCCGTGCGCGGTGGCGTGTCGCCGAGGAATTCCGGCAATGCCCGCGGCGGCAACGAAATCACGAAGCGGGCGCCGCCGAGCGGCGAATCCTCGAGCCGCACGTCGCCGCCGTGCACGAGCGCGACGCGTCGCACGATCGCGAGCCCGAGCCCGAACCCGCCGGTCTGCCGGTCGCGGCTCGAGTCGAGCCGCTGGAACGGTTCGAACACGCGCGCGCGTTCGGCGACCGGGATGCCGGGACCGTCGTCGTCCACGCTCAGCACCAGCGCGCCGGACGCGTCGTGCGTCGCGGACAGCAGGACGGTGCGCGACGCATAACGTGCGCCGTTGCGGATCAGGTTCAGCAGCGCCCGTGCGACGAGTTTCGGATCGCACACGTGCGTAGCGGGCGCGCCGGTCGTCGACACGCCGAGCGTGAGGCCGCGGTCGGCGACGTCGTTCGCGACGTTGCCGGCCACGCTGTCGATCAGCGCATCGACGGCGACGTCCATCGGCGCGAGTTCGCTTGCGCCTTGTTCGAGCCGCCCGATCGTCAGCAGCTCGGTCACCAGCTCGTCGAGTTCGCGCACGTCGCGCCGCAGTTCGTCGCGGCGCTCGCGCATGCGGCCGCTTTCGTCGGATTCGGCGAGCAGCGCGAGCCCGAATTCGAGGCGCGCGAGAGGCGTCTTCAGCTCGTGCGAGATGCCGTGCATCATCTCGCGCTGCTGCTTGATCGACGCCTCGATCCGCTCGGCCATGTCGTTGAACTGCTGCGACAGCGCGTAGATGTTCGAGCGACCGGACAGCTTCACGCGCGTCGACAGGTTGCCCGCGCCGAACGCGTGCGCGGCGGCCTGCAGCTTGCGCAGGTCGCGCCAGTGATACGAGGTCCACAGCGCGACGGCGAACAGGGCCGCGAGTGCGGTCATCCCGTATGCGTAGATCTGGATGTCGAGGTCGGCCGGTGCGATCGGGCGGGCATGCAGGACCGAGCCGTCCGCGAGCGGCATGTAGTAGTTCCTGCGGTCGTAACTGATCGCGATCCGGCCGGCGTCCAGATCGCGCAGGGGCCCGCCGCGCAGTTGCGCACGGGCGTCGGCCATCGTCACGAAACCGAATCGCTCGTTGCCGTGCTGCGCGAGTTCACGCAGCGCGAGGCTGCGCTTGCCGCCCGGATGGCGTTCGAGGTAATCGTTCAGCACGAACGCGTAAGTGGTCAGCGCGTTGCGCTGCGCCTGCGCCACGCGCTCGTAGAAAATCCTGTTGAACGACCATTGAATGAATACGATCGAGGCGGCACAGCACAGGATCACGATGAGGTACAGCTTGATCAACGGGCGCAGCATTTAGTCGTCCCACGCGGAAGGGCTGAACAGGTAGCCGCGGCCCCAGATCGTCTTGATCCGTTGCGGCTCCGACGAAGCGTCCTCGAAGCGCCGGCGCAGCTTCGAGATGCCGGAGTCGACCGAGCGGTCGAGCCCGTCGAATTCGATGCCGCGCAACTGCTTCAGGATGTCGTCGCGGCTCAGCACGGTGCCCGCCGCTCGCGCGAGGATCAGCAACAGGTTGAACTCGGTGGTCTTCAGGTCGACGAGTTCCCCGCGCCACGTGACCGTGCGGTTCGGCGGCGAGATCGTCAGCTCGCCGAACACGAGGGCGTGCGGCTGCGTGTCGGCCGCCGGTTCGGACGCGGCAGGCTGCGCGCGGCGCAGCAGCGCACGGGCGCGTGCGACGAGCACGCGCGGCTCGATCGGCTTGGTCACGTAATCGTCGGCACCGGTTTCGAGGCCCGCGACCTGGTCGTACACGTCGGCGCGCGCGGTGAGGATCAGCACGGGCACGTTGGTGAACGCGCGAATGCGCCGGCAGACTTCCATCCCGTCGAGGTTCGGCAGCATCAGGTCGAGTATCACGAGCGCGGGCTGATGCTCGCGCACCGCGGCGACCGCGAGATCGCCGCGCCGTATGACCGTCACCGCGAATTCATAGTTGTCGAGATATTCGCGCACGAGCTGCGCGAGGCGGTCGTCGTCCTCGATCAGCAGCACACGGTATTTGAGCGGATTGTCGTTCATGGTCTCCTCGGTTGCGCGCGTTCAGCTTCTCGATGCCGATGAATGCGCGGCCGGCGAATTCTATCCGGCGTGGCGGCCGCCGGGGCCGCGATACGACAATCGGGAACAAACGATCACAATTGAGCACACATTTGCCGCAGATTCAGGACAGTGCTGCCGCGCCGTCGTACCTAGACTTCGGGCTCCGTCACTCTTGTCTCGACATCGTGAGTCCATCCTTCCGTTCGCTGCGCTCGTTGCGCTATTGCATGCCGCTTGCCGGCCTGACCCTTGCCGCCGTCGCCCACGCCGAAAACCAGTACGCGATATCGCTCGGCGGCGGGTTCGCGCCGCGCTACCAGGGCAGCAACCAGTATCGCGCCGTCGTCGCGCCGTCGTTCTCCGCGATGTTCGGCAACGGGTTCTTCATCGACACGGCAGCCGGCGCCGGCTACCGTTTGAACCTGCCGCACGGGGCATTCGTGTCGGCAGCGCTCGGCTATGCCGGTGGCCGTTCCGACGAAAACCGTTTCGACCTGGCGGGTTCGGATCACCTGAAGGGGATGGGCCGGATCCCCGGTTCGGTGCTCGTCGGCATGCGTGCGGGCGTGCAGCTGCTCGATGGCGGTGAACTGAGCATCGCGATCGATGCGCCGGTCACGCATACGTCGCGCGGCTTGTCCGGCCACGTCGATCTCGCGGTGCCGGTATTCAAGGCCGGCCGCCACGATATTGTCGTGACCGGCAGCGTGCATGCCGGCACGGGGCGCTACATGCAGACGTTCTACGGCGTGACCGACGCGCAGTCGGCGGCGAGCGGCTTCAGGCCGTATTCGACGAGCGGCGGGGTCGACAGCGCAACGCTGTCGCTCGCATGGAACTGGGGCGTGTCGCGGCACTGGTCGGTGCATGCGACCAGCGGCTTCACGCGGCTGCTCGGACGCTATGGCGACAGCCCGATCGTCCAGACGCGCAGCAACTACTTCGGCATGGCCGGCGTGACGTACAAGTTCTGACGCGGCCGGCATGATTCGCCAGCGCCCCGTCCGGGGAGCACGACTTCGCCGCGGATCGGTGCGGTAACATGAAGGCGGCTTCGGCTTCGGCTTCGGCTTCGGCTTCGGCGTCAGGCTGTCGAGGCGACTGCGCGGAGCCGATTCGACTCGAACGGATCGCGCAATACGGTGCCTTACCGGCCGGTGGCGCGCAGAACCCATCATGGATCCAACGCCCGGTGCGTGCGCGCATCCCGCACCTGCCGCGCCGGGCCGCGACAGGGAGAAACCGATGAAGAACACGATCGCGATGCTCGCGGCACTCGTTGCGAGCGCAACCTTTGCGGGATGTGCGGACATGAACACGAAGCACCCCAACGCCACCGCCGGCGGCGCGGTGACGAACCCCGCGCCGTCGGGCGCCGTGAACGCGTGCAAGGCGGACGCCACGCCGGACGACGCGCTGATCGGCAAGACCGAGGCCGATGCGGCCGCGCTGCTCGACGGCTGCCTGTGGCGCGTGCTCGAGCGCGATGGCCAGTCGTTGCCGGGCACGATGGACTATCGCGAGGAGCGCCGCGACCTCGGCATTCGCGACGGCAAGGTGATCTGGGTGCGGCGCGGGTGAGGGATCGGGCCGGCCCGAGCGTTACTTCGAGATGTACCAGAGCGCGTCGGTGCTGACGCGTGCGCCCTGCTTCGTCGCAGCGGGCGCCTGAGGTGTCGCAACCGGCGGCGGCGTGTTCGACGTCACTGCGGTGGGCCACGTCGCAGGCGTGTTCGACGCGGTCGATGCCGTCGACGTATTGGCCTGACTCGAGGTTGCCGCCGAACCCGACGTGGACGCCGTGTCGATATACCAAAGCGCATCGGCCGAGGCGGTGCGCTTGGCCGCTGCATTGGCGGTGTGCCTGGATGCGGGCGCTGCCGTCGCCGTCGCTGCCGTGGCGGCCGTCGCCCCCGAACGCTGCGTGCCCGCTGCGGGTGCCGCGCCCGCCTGAGCGGTCGTCCCCGTCGCGCCGCGCTGCGCGCGCGCCTCGAACGGCCCGAGCTGGAAGATTAACGTTTGCGCGGGACGCGTCAGAACGGCATACGGGAACTGCAGCTCCCACGACATCAGCACGCGGCCCGACGACGTCTCGGTGAAGATCGCCGGCACGTGCTTCATGTCGCTGAACTGCACGTAGATCCGCGCGCCGTCGTCGAACACCTGGGTCGGCTTGGCCTGGTCGGCACCCGTGACGGTCCAGCCGAAGTTGTACGTGCCGGCCGGGCCGGCCGGCCCGCCTTGCGGTTGCGGCGGCGGCGCGGCAGGCGCGAGCGTGCGGGGCCGTGCGACCGGCGGTGCCGACACGCTCAGGCTGGCGAACGGGTTGTACGCCTGCACCTGTTGCGGCGGCGTGAAGGAGGGCGGAAGGATGGGCATGGGAGTATCCGGCGAATCCGGCATGGTCCGGATTGCATCATAGACCTTGCGCGCATATGCGAGGCGCTTGTCGGGCGACGCGGCGTTGTACGCGCCGATCGCGTTCCAGTTGGCGCCGAGCTGGCGGATGTTCTGCGACAGGATCCACGCGCCGACGTACGCGTTGGTGCACGCATCGAACAGGCTTTCCCGCGTGATGCCTTCGCGCGCGAGCGTCGGCAGCCAGGTGCTGTTGATCTGCATCAGGCCGATGTCGACGGTGCCGTTCGTGTTGGTGTTGACGGCGTTCGGATTCATCCCCGATTCGACCTGCGCGATGCCGCGCAACAGGCTCACGCTCACTTTCTGGAACGTGGCCGCGTCGTCGAGGCAGTCGGCCCGCGCGAACCCGTGCAGCGCGCACGACAACACGATCGTCGCGGCGATCTTCGGCGTGGCTTGGCTGATCGAACGGGCAGTCTGACGCGGCATGGCAGGATGGGGCGGAATCCGGCCGCCCGGTGCAAGGAAATTACGCAGACGCGAAGTGTGCCATAGCGCGCAGGCAAATGGCTCGCGTCAAACTTTCCTTTGCATTTGCCGGCGGATTTGTCGCGGATTTTCGCGGGCGCCGGTATCTCCGTGCGACAGGATGGAATCGGTAAAAAGGGCCGATTATCGTGCGCATGCCGGCGTGCGGCCGCTATCGAAATACTGACGCCACGCGTCAGTTGCGCGGCGAATGCGGCAATGAATGGTGCAGCGAAACGGACGATAAAAGGCGCGCCGGTGCGCGGGTCATAGAAACGACGACGGCGGCCGCAGCCGCCGTGTCGATGCATCCTCGACTCCCGAAATCCGGTATCGACCGGCCGGCCGCGCGATGCCTCACGCAGCCGGCCCTCGTCGATCAGAAGCGGTGACGCAGGCCGAGGTTGACCATCGTCTGCGAGCTCGTGCCCGCATAGCCGTACGAACCGATCGACGCCTGCGCGGCCATCGACCCGCCGTTGCCGTCGCCGGTCTGGCCGCTCGCATGCTGGTACGCGGCGGTCAGGTACACGTCGGTGCGCTTCGACAGCGTATAGTCCGCGCCGGCCGACACCTGGTGATAAGTCGCCGACGTATCGCCGCCCGAGCGCGTGTAGCTGTAGCCGAGCCCGACGAGCAGCGCATTGGTCGCCTGGTAGTTCACGAAGCCTTGCCCGGTGTTGTAGTGCTCGTTCGAGTTGAACACCGAGCTCGCGTCGCGGCGGTACTGCGCGTTGCTGTAGCCGAGGCCGAACGTGAACGGGCCGGCAACATACTGGCCCGCGATGCGGGCGATGCCGATCGAATGCGCGCTCGCGTAGCCGGTGTTGATCGGGCCGTCGAAGGTGCCGTCCGACGAGCTGGTCCAGCCGTTGCGCAGCCCGTTCGACGCGGGGCTGTTGGTCGCGTGGAAGTACCCGCCCGCGACGCTGAACGGCCCGTTGTTGTACGACACGGCGGCCGAATACGACTGCGCGGCGCCGGTGCTGCCGGCGATGCCGCCGAACGAGTACATCGCCGAGAACTGCAGGCCCGAATACACGGCCGACGTGTACTTCACCGCGTTGTCGACGCGGAAGCTGTTGTCGTAGTTGTCGACGTCGCCCGGCGTCGCGAACACGCTGCCGAGATAGTTGTCGGCGGTGATGCCCTGCACGAGGTCGATGAGCGGGTCGTACTGGCGGCCGAACGTGAGCGTGCCGTAGCGGTCGCTCGACAGCCCGACGAACGCCTGCCGGCCGAACAGGCGGCCGCCCTGGCCCTGCCGGCCGCTGCTCGGGTCGAAGCCGTTCTCGAGCTGGAACAGCGCCTTCAGCCCGCCGCCGAGATCCTCGCTGCCCTTCACGCCCCAGCGGCTGCCGGAGAGATTGCCTGCGCTGCTGTTGCCGAGCATCCACGCGTTGTCCTTGCCCTGCGCATGATTCACGTACGTGATCGACGTGTCGATCACGCCATACAGCGTGACGCTCGACTGCGCATGCGCGGCGGGCATCGCCGCGAACGACGCGAGCGAAATCAGCGAGAGGGTCGTGCGTTTCATTTCATCTCCTTGCGATTGGCCTGTTTTCTTGAACCGGAATGGCAGGAGACTACCGAGCCGCAGACGAACGGCAAAAACGAAATTCTCCGATGTGACATAAAGCCGACAGATGCATGCTGCGGCAAGGTTCATTGAGAGATTCACATTATTGAGAATCGTGTATCAATCGATTTGAATTTCGAGATGGCGCGACCGGCGTATTGCCGGAATCGTGATAATTCCGCACGATTTCCAGTCGAATTTCGACGACGATGCATGGGTCGTCGATTCATCAATTGATTATTTAACGAATCGAATCGCGCGATGCGGGCCGAGTGTGTTATCGCGCGCACCGCGCGAGCGATTTGGGTGTGACGTAGCGCGCCCGCGCGCGCCGTCAGCGGCGATCGGCACGGAGTGCGAGAATGCTGGCCTCGGCCGGCACGCGTCGTGCCGCTCACCAGGGAACCCGCATGGACAGTCACATCGCTCCGGTGGAGCTGAAGAAAGCCTACCGTCTTCTCAACCACGGCCCGACCGTGCTCGTGTCGGCCCGCCACGACGGCGTCGACAACGTGATGGCCGCCGCGTGGGCCTGCGCACTCGATTTCCTGCCGCCGAAGCTGACGGTCGTGCTCGACAAGTCCGCGAAGACGCGCGAGCTGGTCGAGCGCAGCGGCACCTTCGTGATCCAGGTGCCGACGGCCGCGCAGCTCCAGCTCACGCATGCGGTCGGCAGTCACAGTCTCGCCGAGCGGCCGGACAAGCTGCGCGAGGCGGGCGTCACGCTGTTCGACGTCGCCGGCCATGACCTGCCGTTCGTCGCCGGCTGCTCGGGCTGGCTCGCGTGCAAGCTGATTCCCGAGCCGCACAACCAGCAGGCCTACGACCTGTTCATTGGCGAGGTGGTCGGCGCATGGTCCGACACGCGCGTGTTCCGCGACGGTCACTGGTATTTCGAATCGGCCGATCCGGCGCTGCGCAGCCTGCACTACATCGCGGGCGGCAACTTCTATGCGATCGGCGAATCGCTGCACGTCGATCCGGACGCGCAGTAGGCAGAAAGCGGGCTTTCGTTCGCGATTCGGGCGCGCGGTTCACGCGCGCTTTTTCAATTCCGCCAGCATCACGTCGGCGAACGCCTGCGCGACGCGCGACAGCGTGCGCCCGCGTTTCGCGACGAGCGCGATCGGCCGCACGAACGCCGGGTCGTCGATCGGTTTCGCGACGAGGTCGGGCTCGGCGCGCACCTCGCGCGCGGTGGCCGGCAGGATCGTCACGCCGAGGCCGCCGCGCACCATCGCGACGGCCGTCATCATGTAGGTCGGCTCGCACGCGATGTCGGGCGTGCAGCCGGCCGCTTCCAGCGCGGCATCGACGACGCTGCGCACACTCGTGCCCTGTGCGGTCAGCACGAGCGGCACGGCGGCGACGTCGGCGGTGCGCACGCGCCGCTTGCGCGCGAGCGGATGATCCTTCGGGCACACGGCGACGAGCCGGTCGGCGCCCGCGTACAGCACGTCCAGCGACGCGTCGAACGCGTCGCCGCCGGTCAGCCCGAGATCGGCTTCCTCGTTGCGCACCAGCGCGGTGACGAGGCTCGCGACGCCGTCGCGAATGTCGAAGCCCGCGCGCGGCACGTCGCACCGGAACGACTGGATCAGCTCCGGCAGCAGGCTGGATGCAAACGTCGGCAGGCACGCGAGCCGCACCGTGCCGCTCGCGCCTTCGCCGAGCGCCCGCGCGTCGCGCAGCACGCGCTCCATGTCGTCGAGCGAGCGCTGCAGCAGCGGCAGCAGTTCGCGCCCGGTCTGCGTGAGCGCGACGCTGCGGCTGTTGCGGTCGAACAGCCGCGCGCCGACGATCTCCTCGAGCCGGCGGATCTGCACGGTCAGCGCCGGCTGCGACAGGTGCAGCCGCGCGGCGGCGCGCGTGAAGTTGCCGGCCTGCGCGACGGTGACGAACGCGCGAATGTCGCGAAGGTTCAGATCCATAACGGTTCGTGATTGCTGCGATCAAATCATTTCAATTGTGCTATCGCTGCGCCGACCTTACGCTCGTCTCCAACAAAAGACAAGGTAGGAGACACCGATGCTGCCGTTACTCGGGCTGGGCACGATCGTCGTGCTGCTGGCCGCGATTCTGTCCAAGCGCATGTCGCCGCTCGTGGCGCTGATCATCGTGCCGATCGCGGCGTCGCTGATCGGCGGCTTCGGGCTGCATACCAGCAAGTTCGTGATCGACGGGCTGAAGGGCCTCGCGCCCGTGGTCGGGATGTTCGTGTTCGCGATCCTCTATTTCGGGACGATCACCGACGCCGGCACGCTCGACCCGATCATCGACCGCATCCTGCGCGCGGTCGGCACGCGGCCCACGCGGATCGTGATGGGCACGACGCTGCTCGCGCTGCTGATCCACCTCGACGGCTCGGGCGCCGTGTGCTTTCTCGTGACGATTCCCGCGGTGCTGCCGCTGTACGACCGCCTGAAGATGGACCGGCGCGTGCTGGCAGCGGCCGTGTCGATGGCCGCGGGGATCAACTTCCTGCCGTGGACGGGGCCGATGATCCGTGCGTCGGCCTCGCTGCACCTGCCGGTGTCGGCGCTGTTCAATCCGCTGATTCCGGTGCAGGCGATCGGGCTCGTGTTCGTGTTCGGCGTCGCGTACTGGCTTGGGCGGCGCGAGGAGAAGCGGCTCGGCCTGTCGCGTGACGATGCGTCGATTCCGCTGCCGACCCGCGCGCTGACGCCCGACGAGCAGGCGCTGCGCCGGCCGCGCCTGTTCTGGTTCAACCTGCTGCTGACGCTCGTCGTGCTCGGCACGATGGTCGTGATGGGCGAGAAGATTCCGCCGGCGATCATGTTCATGGTCGGGCTGTGCATCGCGCTGATGGTGAACTACCCGGACGTCGACATGCAGAGGAAGCGCATCGACGCGCATGCGCGCGCGGCGCTGATGATGGCCGGCATCCTGCTCGCGGCCGGCGTGTTCACCGGGATCATGCAGGGCAGCGGGATGCTGAAGGCGATGGCGCAGGCGGCGGTCGGCTTCGTGCCGCCGTCGATGGCCGGCCACATTCCGGTCGCGCTCGGCCTGGCGTCGATGCCGCTCAGCATGCTGTTCGATCCCGATTCGTTCTACTTCGGCGTGCTGCCGGTGATCGCCGAAGTGGCCGGCCAGCTCGGCGTGCCGGCCGTGCACGTGGGGCAGGCCGCGCTGCTCGGCCAGATGACGACCGGGTTTCCGGTCAGCCCGCTGACGCCCGCGACGTTCCTCGTCGTCGGCCTGTGCGGCATCGAGCTGGCCGAGCACCAGAAGTTCACGTTCCCGCTGCTGTTCGGCGCCTCGATCGTGATGACGATCGCGTGCGTCGTGCTGGGCGTCTTTTGATTTTTTTCCCGGCGCGCGAGCGCCGGATCACGGTACCGACATGACAGCAAAGCCATCACACGAACGGCGCGTGCGCATCGGCGCGGGCGCCGGCTACTCGGGCGACCGGATCGAGCCCGCGGTCGAGCTGGCCGAACACGGGCAGCTCGACTATCTCGTCTTCGAGTGCCTGGCCGAGCGCACGATCGCGCTCGCGCAGCAGGCGCGGCGCAAGGATCCTGCGCTCGGCTACGATCCGCTGCTCGACGCGCGCATGCATGCCGTGCTGCCGGTGGCGGCGGACAAGCGCGTGCGGATCGTGTCGAACATGGGCGCGGCGAACCCGCGCGCGGCCGCGCGGCGCACCGCGCGGATCGCGCAGTCGCTCGGCCTCGCCGGGCTGAAGGTCGCGGCGGTCGAAGGCGACGACGTGCTCGACGTCGTGCTGCGCGGCGCGTTCCGCTTCGAGGAGTCGGGCGACGAAGTCGCCGCGTATCGCGACCGCATCGTGTCCGCGAACGCGTATCTCGGCGCCGCGCCGATCGTCGATGCGCTCGCGGCCGGCGCGGACGTCGTGCTGACCGGGCGCGTCGCCGATCCGTCGCTGTTCGCCGCGCCGCTGATCCACGCGTTCGGCTGGCGGATGGACGACTGGGACGCGCTCGGGGCCGCGACGGTCGTCGGCCATCTGCTCGAATGCGCGGGGCAGGTGACGGGCGGCTATTTCGCCGACCCCGGCTACAAGGACGTGCCGAATCTCGCGCGGCTCGGATTCCCGATCGGCGAGGTCGCGGCCGACGGCTCGGTCGTGATCACCAAGGTGCCGCACGCGGGCGGCCGCGTGAGCGCGGCGACCTGCAAGGAACAGCTGCTGTACGAGATTCACGATCCGGCGCGCTACCTGCAGCCCGACGTCGTCGCGGATTTCACGCGCGTGGCGGTGGCGGAGGAGGCGCCGGACCGCGTGCGCGTGACGGGCGGGCGCGGCAGCGCACGCACCGGGACGCTGAAGGTGTCGGTCGCGTACGTCGACGGCCATATCGGCGAAGGGCAGATCTCGTACGGCGGGCCGGGCGCGCTGGAACGCGCGCGGCTCGCGCTCGACATCGTCCGCGAGCGGCTCGCGCTGACGGGCGTGGCCGCGACCGAACTGCGTTTCGATTTGATCGGCGTGGATGCGCTGTACGGCGACGCGACGCCCGCCGTGCGCGGCGAGCCGGCCGAAGTCCGCGTGCGGGTGGCCGGCCGTGCGGCGAGCGCCGCCGAGGCCGCGCGGATCGGCAACGAAGTCGAGACGCTCTATACGAACGGGCCGGCCGGCGGCGGCGGTGCGTTCAAGTCGACGCGCGAGGTGATCGCCGTGCAGTCGGTGCTGCTGCCGCGCACGGCCGTGACGCCGTCGTTTTCTTTCGTGGAGGCATGATGCAATTGCGTGAACTGGCGCATGCGCGCACCGGCGACAAGGGCAATACGCTGAACGTATCGGTCATCTGCCGCGATCCGCGTCACTACGAACACCTGCGCGCGCATCTCGATGCGGCCGCGGTGAAGGGATGGCTCGCGGGCATCGTGCACGGCGACGTCGTGCGCTACGAGCTGCCGGCGCTTGCCGCGTTCAACTTCGTGCTGCGCGATGCGCTCGGCGGCGGCGTCACGCGTTCGCTCGCGCTCGATGCGCACGGCAAGTCGGTCAGCTCGGTGTTGCTGGCGATCGATGTGCCGGAGCCGGCGTGACGATGTGGCGGCGTGCATCGCCAGCCGGCCGCGTTCGCCGCCAGGTTCATGCTCACGGAATCAACCATTCGCGACGCCCGTCCGCGTGCTCGATGCGTTCGCCTGCGATGTGCAGGCGCTGATCCGCGCGATAGTCGTAGAGCGCGCGCGACGCGGCGACCTGGTCGAGATCGAGTTCGACCGTATGGCGCGATTCGCCGTTGCCGGCTTCGAAGATCAGGTTTCCGAACGGATCGGCCGCGAGGCTGCCGCCCGCGAACACGACGTCGTGCGCACCTGCGCCGACGCGGTTCGCGACGACCGCGAACACCTGGTTTTCCATCGCGCGGGCCGAGACCGACATGCGATGCACCTGACGGTACGGCTCCATGTTGCCGTCGGTCACGAGGATCAGCTGCGTGCCGAGCGCCGCAAGCGCGCGGCCGGTTTCCGGAAATTCGCTGTCGTAGCAGATCAAGAGGCCGATCCGCACGCCGCGCCATTCGACGCTCGCGTAGCGGTCGCCGGGCAGCACGACGTCGCGCTCGCTCAGCCACAGGTGGGTCTTCCGGTAGCGCAGTGCGATGCCGTCCGGCGTGACGAACACGGTCGTGTTGTAGAAGCGCCCGCCGTCGTTCTCGATCAGCCCGGCCACCACCGCGACGTTGCGCGCTCGCGCGGCCGCGATCACCGCGCCGATGCTCGGACCGTCGAGCGGCTCGGCCACGCGCGCGAGATTCGACGGATCGAGAAAGCCGGTGAGCTGCGCTTCCGGAAACATCACGATGTCGGTGCCGGGCGCGCAGCTCGCGATGGCGTCGAGCGTGCGCCGCAGGTTGTACGGTGTGTCGCCGTCGCGGCCGGCGAGCTGCACGATGTCGAGCTTCAGTTTCATGGGCGGGTTCGGTGGCAGTGGCTCGTCGCGCGATGCGGCGCAAGGGTGGGGATGAGCGTCAGTATGCGCCGAACACGCCGGTTTCCCATCCCGCCGACGCGTTAGTGCTTGCGATGCCGCGCCGCCCGCGCATCACACGTACAGGTAGCGCACGAGGTGGAAGAACACCGGCGCCGCGAAGCAGACCGAGTCGACGCGATCGAGCATCCCGCCGTGGCCCGCGATCATCGAACCCCAGTCCTTGGTGCCGAGCGAGCGCTTCACGGCCGACAGCACGAGGCCGCCGACGAAGCCCGCGATCACGATCGCGAGCGAGATCCCGAACGCCGCGCCGAAGCTGAACGGCGTCACGCGATACAGCGACGCGCCGCACAGCGTCGCGAGCAGGCCGCCGCCGACGAAGCCTTCGACCGTCTTCGACGGCGACAGCTGCGGCGCGATCTTGCGGCGCCCGCACAGCTTGCCGACCACGTACTGCAGCACGTCGCTGATCTGCACGACGAACAGGAAGAAGAACAGCAGCAGCGCGTTCTGCCCGGCGTAGCGCGGAATGTCGAGGATCAGCACGGCCGGCGCGTGGCTCAGCCCGTACACGCACACCATCAGCGCCCAGTTGATCTTCGCGTTGCGGCTCAGGAATTCGCGCGTGTCCTGCGTGAGCGCCGACACCAGCGACATCGCGAAGAACAGGTGCACCGGCACGAAGATCGAATACATCCCGTACCAGTTGATCCCGAGCAGCAGGTACTGCACCGGAATCGCGACGAAGAACGCGATGAAGAGCGTCGTATGGTCGCTCGCGGTCGTCGGCGTGAGCGTGATGAACTCGCGCAGCGTCAGGTACGACAGCAGCGCGAACACCAGATATGTGACGTTGTTGCCGAGGCTGATCGCGATGACCATGATCGCGATCATCGCCCACCACGCGCGGATGCGCTGGTTCAGGTTGACGATGGTCGCGCTCGCGCCGCCGCTGCGCGCGCCGAGGATCGCGCCGATCACGGTCGCGAGCACCAGCACGCCGGTGACGCCCGCGACCAGTTCCCAGAAGAGAGTTCGCATGAAGAGGTCCGGAAAAGGGATAGGAGGGCGCCGCGTTCAGCCGGCCGGCCGCTGCGGCGGCGCGAGCGCGACGATCGCGTCGCGCATGCGGGCGAGGAAGGTCGGCTTGTCTTCGCCGGCGCCGAGCGCGTCGTTCGCGCCGAAGTGCACCTTGCAGATCAGCGGCACGGGCCAGATCGCGCCCTTCGGCATGATGCGCTGCAGGTTCTCCAGATAGACCGGCGCGAGCGCGACGTTCGGAAACTCGGTCGCGAGATGGAACAGGCCGCTCTTGAACGGCTGCGGCAACACGTCCGCGCCGCGCGTGCCTTCCGGGAAGATGATGATCGAATGGCCTTGCCGCAATGCATCGCGCACCGGGTCCAACGGGTCGCCGCCGCTCTCGCGGTGACGGTCGATCAGCACGACGTTCAGCAGTTTCTGCGCGATGTGGCGCTTCAGGTCGCCGCTGTCCCAGTAATCGCGCGCGGCGACGGGCCGCACGACCGCGCGCACGTCGCGCGGCAGCGCGGCGAGGATCGCGAGCGTGTCGATGTGGCTCGTGTGGTTCGAGAAGTAGATCTTCTGCGTCGGGGAAGGCGGCGCCTGATGCCAGACCGGATACGCGCCGGCGACGAGCCGCACGATCGACAGCAGGAAATCGCGCTGCCAGATGTTCAGGATGTTCATCGGCGCCGCGCCTCCTGCGTGCATGCCCGCGCGGCCGCGCGGGCGCGGCGGGCGGAATCCCGGAATGCCGGCGCGGCAGGATGCGCGCCGGACGGCCATTGTTCAAGTTTTTTCAAATTCGTGGCTGCCTGTCGCAGGGCCGCGATCATCGGACGATGCGCCGGCAGACGTTGCGCTGCGGCGAATGCGCCGTTCGACGGCGTGATAATCGGCTGTTGCACGAGCGCCCGGCGACAGTTCGAGTGAATTGCTGCGCTCACGGGCCAGCGGATTATCGCGAGTTTCCGTCGAAAACGCCAGATTGCCCGGCGCGGGGGCGCGGCTTGACGCGTCGGGGCCGCTCGGCGACGATTACGACCACCTGTCGAAAGCCGCCGCCGGCGGTTGCGCCGCCCGGGGCATGGCGGCGACGAACGTATCCGAACGTGCCGAACCAATAAAACGATGAGCCTTTACGCACTCAAACCGAAATTCCAGAACCGTCTGCGTCCGTTCGCGGATTCGCTTGCCGAGCGCGGCGTCACGGCCAACCAGGTCACGCTGTTCGCGGCCGGCGGCTCGATCGTCGTCGGCGCGCTCGCGGGGCTCGGCGTGTTCGCCCGCGTGCTGTTCCTGCTGATCCCGATCTGGCTGTTCGTGCGGATGGCGCTCAACGCGATCGACGGCATGCTCGCCCGCGAGCACGGGCAGAAGAGCACGCTCGGCGCGTACCTGAACGAGCTCGGCGACATCGTGTCCGATGTCGCGCTCGTGCTGCCGTTTCTCGCGATTCCCGCGTTCGCGCCGGCAGACGTCTGGCTGTTCGCGCTGACGGCGATCATCGTCGAATGCGCAGGGCTGATCGGCCCGCTCGCCGGTGCGACGCGCCGCTACGACGGCCCGTTCGGCAAGAGCGACCGCGCGCTCGCGCTCGGCGCGTTCGCGCTGTGGATCGGCTTCGGCCTGCCGGTCGGCGGTGTCGCCGCGTGGCTGTGGCGCGTGCTGATCGTGCTGTCGATCGTGACGGTGGTGCGACGCGTGCAGGCGGGCGTCGCCGAAGCGGGTGGCTGACGGCGGCTGGCGGCCATAGCGGGACCGGCGCCGGAGGGCGGCGCCGCGTGATTCGAATAACGAAACGAGAGAGATCGCATGAGCGCACGCACGGCCCGCGAGGCCGGCTTTGGCTTTGTCACGCACGACGGCGACACGCTGTTCTATCGTCACTGGCCCGCGACGGGCCCGCGCTGCCGCGACGCGATCGTGCTGCTGCATCGAGGCCACGAACATTCGGCGCACGTCGCGCACCTCGTCGACTCGGCGAGCGTGACCGCGCGCAGGCGCTCGCGCCGCTGCGTGCGTTCGAGCTGCGCGGGCTCGCACAGGCGGTGCCGCCCGGCGGCTATCTCGTCTGCACCGGACAGCCGTGGCATCCGCGGCTGGAATTCATCGCGCGTGCGCTGAACAATCATCGCGGCGAGGCGACCTGGCTGATGCGCCGCCGCTCGCAGGCCGGGATGGACGAACTCGTCGCGCGCGCGGGCTTTCGCAAGCTCGACCAGCGGATCGACGAGCTGGGCATCTTCACGGTCGGCCTCGCGCAGTGGGTCGACGCGTCATGAGCGCGCTCGGGTTGTGCCGCGCCGGCGTGCTGGTCGCGATCGTGCAGTGGATCGTGGTCGGGGTGGCGATCGCGGTGCCGCAGTCCGGTCAGCCGTGCGCGAGCGGCCCGGCTGGCCGAACGGGCCGGGCGTCGCACGTCACGCGTGGCATGCCCGCTGCGTCCGCGTGCGCTTCACCTCGTACATCGCCTGGTCCGCATGCTCGATCAGCGCATTCATGTCGGTGCCGTCTTCGGGCAGCATCGCGACGCCGACACTGACGCCGAGCCGCAGCGGCTGCCCCTCGAACTCGAACGGTTCGGCGACCTGCCGGGCGAGCCGTGCGCGTTGTGCGTCGATGTCGTCGCGGCTGCCGACGTTCGGCAGGATCACCGCGAACTCGTCGCCGCCCACCCGCGCGACCGTATCCGAGCGCCGCACGGCGCCCAGCATCCGCGTGGCGGCCTCGCGCAGCGCGGCGTCACCCGCGCGGTGGCCGTAGCCGTCGTTGATCGGCTTGAGCCCGTCCATGTCGATGTTGAGGATGCCGAGCCGGCCGTTCGCGCGCAGCGCCGTGTGCATCGACTGGCGCAGGCGGTCGTAGAACAGCGCGCGGTTCGGCAGGCCGGTGAGCGCGTCGTGCGTTGCGCGCAGGTACAGCTCGTTCGCCTCGTTGCGCGCCGCGTGGAACATCGCGGCGGCGATCAGGTCGGCCGTGAGCCGCAGCGTGCCGGCGTCGGCGGCCGAGAAGCCGTCGACCTCCGGCGACATCACCTTCAGCACGCCGACCGTCGTCTCCGCATGGGTGAGCGGCATCACCAGCATCGAGCGCAGCCCGACGCGGCGGCAGGCATCGCGATCGACGCGCGGGTCGGTTTCCGAATCCGTGCAGCGCAGCAATTCCCCGCGCGTCACGCACAGGCCCGACAGGCTGCCCGAGCGACGCAACCGCAGCCCGAGCATCCCGGCGGCGGAGCCCGACGCGGCGCGGTACACCATGTCGTCGCCTTCGGCGAATTCGACCGCCGCGCCGCTCGCGCCCGTGAGTTGCGGCACCTGCTCGGTCACATAAGCCATCACGCTGCCGAGGTCGAGGCCGAGTTTCGCGATCTCGGTCTGCGTGGCGATGATGCGCAACAGCGTGTCGGGGGACGGGGTGGCGGTGTCGACGATTTGATCCAAGTCAGTTTTCCATGAAGAAAGCCCGGCACGCGGCGCCGGCTTGCGGTAGCATACGCGCCGCCCACGCGGCAGCGCGTTCCGGGCGGCCCGCAAGGGGTCGCATCCGGCATCCGGTATCCGGTATCCGGACGGTTCGCCGGCGCGACGGTTCGCCGATCCGGCAGCGTCGGCAGTATGCCGATCGGTCCGGCCGGCAGCAACGGCGTAATTCTTGCCATTCAGTCGCCGCACGCAGCATTTCCGACCGTATTGAGTTGTTTTTCGCTTCGTCAGCGCGAATCAGGGTGAGTTTTGTCCTGATTTTGAGATAGTGTGACGAATGTGCGAGCGCCGGTGCCAGGCGCGCACCGTCCGATGGACCGGCAGCGGAAGAATGTGCCGCGTCGTTTCGATACATGCATTCAGGCCAGACTTTGAGGGGAAGCAGTGGGGATGTGCACTCACGGGCATAGCTGCTTTGGGCGCGTCGATTGCGGCGCGCTTGATCACCGGACGACCACGACGATGCGGAGCCGCGCATGAAGCCGGCCGTGTCGCTGTTCGTCCTGTCGCTCGCCACGTTCGGCGCGTTTCATGCGGCCGCGTTGTCGGCCGCGCCGATGCCGGTCGCGTCGGCATCCGTTTCGGCGGCCGCTTCGGCGTCCGCCGGCAGCCCGGCCACGCCGGCGCTCGCCAACGGCGCGGCCGTATCGAGCGCATCGGCCGCATCGAGCGCCGCCAGCGCGGCACCCGCCGGCCTGCCGGCGACGACCGTGCACCTGCCGTTCGCGTCGCTCGGCGCGTTCGATCCGGTGCACCTGCGCGGCGCCGACGATGCGCGCACGATCCATGCGGGCGTGCGGCTCGACCGCGTGGTCACCGGCGCGCGGCTGCGCCTGACCTATGCGTATTCGCCGTCGCTCGTGTTCCCGATGTCGCACCTGAAGGTCTCGGTGAACGACGAGGTGGTCGCGACCGTCCCGTTCGACGCGACGCGCGCGGGCCGCACGGTCACGCAGGACATCCCGATCGATCCGCGCTACTTCTCCGATTTCAACCAGATCGGCCTGCGCCTGATCGCGCACTACTCGCTCGATCACTGCGAAGACCCGTCGAGCTCGGCGCTGTGGGCCGACGTGAGCCCGACGAGCGAGCTGATCCTCGACGAGTCGCCGGTGCGCCTGCCGAACGATCTCGCGCTGCTGCCCGCGCCGTTCTTCGACCGGCGCGACAACGGGCGCTTGCGGCTGCCGTTCGTGCTGCCGGCGTCGCCCGACTCGGCGACGCTGCGCAGTGCCGGCGTGCTCGCGTCGTGGTTCGGCGCGCAGGCCGACTACCGGCAGGCGCGCTTCCCGGTCGCGGCGACGCTGCCGGCCGACGACCAGGCGGTGGTGGTTGGCACGGCCGCGACCTTGCCGGCCGGCCTCGCGTTGCCGTCGGTCAACGGCCCGCTGCTCGCCGTCGCCGACAACCCGGCCGCGCCGGGCCGCAAGCTGCTGGTCGTGACGGGCCGCACGGCAGCCGAGGTCGACGATGCGGTCGCGGCGCTCGTGCTCGGCCGCGCGGCGCTGTCGGGCCCGGCGGCGACGGTCGCGCACGTCGATCTCGGCGCGCCGCGCAAGCCGTACGACGCCCCGCGCTGGCTGCCGGTGAACCGGCCGATCGCGTTCCGCGAACTGGTGTCGGACCCGCGCGAACTCGAAGTGCGCGGCACGTCGCCGGACGCGATCCGGCTGAACCTGCGGGTGCCGGCCGACCTGCATTCGTGGAACGGCTCGGGTGTGCCGATCACGCTGCGCTACCGCTACACGGCGCCGACCGTGCAGGACAACTCGACGCTCGCCGTCGAGATCAACGAACAGCTCGTGAAGTCGTACCGCCTCGGGCCGGCCCATGCCGAAGACGCGCGCGGGCGCATGCAGCTGCCGCTGCTGGCGGTGCCGGAAGGGCGCGTGACGAGCGATGTCGACATCCCGGCGTTCCGCGTCGGCAGCGGCAACCAGCTGCAGTTCCGCTTCACGCTCGACTCGCAGAAGACGGGGCTCTGCTCGAGCACCGCGACCGAGCCGCAGCGCGCGGCGATCGATCCGGATTCGACGATCGACTTCTCGCACTTCGTCCACTACGCGCAGTTGCCGAACCTCGCATTCTTCGCGAACAGCGGCTTCCCGTTCACGCGCTTCGCCGACCTGTCGCAGACGGCGGTCGTGATCCCGGACCGGCCGTCGCCGCAGGAGCTGGAAGCCTACCTGACGATGCTCGGCCACATGGGGCAGTGGACCGGCTTCCCGGCGCTGCGCGTGCAGGTCGCGCGGCCCGGCGACGTCGCCGCGCTGGCGGGCCGCAAGGACCTGCTCGTGATCGACGGCTCGCCCGCGTCGCCGCTGCTGTCGCACTGGCGCGCGGCGCTGCCGCTGGCGATCGACCAGCAGGCCGGCACCGGCGCGACGCGTGTCGCGTTCTCGGTGAAGGAGCGCTGGCGCAACGGCGTCGGCATGGCCGACGGCGGCGCGCATATCGAACAGACGGGTGCGCTTGCCGCGCTCGCCGGGTTCGAACTGCCGGGCAGCCGCGGCCGCAGCGTCGTCGCGCTGACCGCGACCGACCAGGCGCGCCTGGCCGACCTGCTGGACGTCTTCGAGAAGCCGGGCCTCGTGTCGCAACTGCAGGGCGACCTCGCGCTGGTGCGGCCGGGACAGGTCGACAGCCTGCGTGTCGGCGATCCGTACGTGGTCGGCTTCGTGCCGTGGTATGCGCGCGTCTGGACGCAGGCGGCGCGGCACCCGGTGGTGCTCGGCGTGGTCGGCGTCGTCGCGGGGCTGTTGCTCGCGCTCGGCGTGTTCAGCGTGCTGCAGAAAGTCGCCGCGCGCCGCCGGGGGATGTAACGGATGGCTTGGGCATTCGCAAGGCGACGGGCAGCGCGGCCGGCGCGGCGGGGCGGCACGACGCTCGTGCTGGCCGTCGCGGCGGCGTGCGCAGCGGCCGGGGTAGCCGGGACGGCCGGGCGCGCGCAGGCGGCGCAAGGCGGTGCGGCCGACGTGCGGTGCGGCGCGGCGTGGCCGCGCTGGGACGCGTTCAAGCGCGATTTCGTGTCGGCCGACGGCCGCGTGATCGACGTCGGCTCGGCCGATTCGCGCACGGTATCGGAGGGGCAGGCGTATGGACTGTTCTTCGCGCTCGTCGCGAACGACCGACGCACGTTCGACACGATCCTCGCATGGACCGAGAACAATCTCGCGCAGGGCGACCTGAGCGCCCGGCTGCCGGCGTGGCTGTGGGGCCGCGCGCCGGACGGCACGTGGCGCGTGCTCGATGCGAACGCGGCGTCGGATGCCGATCTCTGGATCGCCTACACGCTCGTCGAAGCCGGGCGGCTGTGGCACGAGCGCAGCTACACCGCGCGCGGCGCGCTGCTCGCGAAGCGCGTGCTCGACGACGAGACGGCCAGTGTGCCGGGCCTCGGCCTCACGCTGCTGCCCGGGCCGACCGGGTTCAAGCTGGCCGATGGCCAATGGCGCGTGAACCCGAGCTATTCGCCGCCGCAGGTGATCCGCGGGCTCGCCGCGCGCCTGCCCGACGAGCGCCGCTGGGCCGCGCTCGCGGCCAGTACCGGCCGCGTGCTGCTCGACACCGCGCCGAAGGGCTTCTCGCCGGACTGGGCGTTGTATCGCGCGGGCGCGGGCTTCGGCCCCGATCCCCAGACCCATGCGGAAAGCGCGTACAACGCGATCCGCGTGTACCTGTGGGCCGGCATGCTCGATCGCGCCGATCCGCTCGCCGCACCGCTGCTCGCGCGCTTCGCGCCGTTCGCCGACCATATCGCCGCGCATGGCGCGCCGCCGGAGAAGGTCGACACGACGACCGGCGTCGCGGGGCCGAACGACGGCAATGGCGGCTTCTCCGCGGCGGCCGTGCCGTTCCTCGACGCGCGCGGCCAGCATGCGCTCGCCGATGCGCAGGCGGCCCGTGTCGATGCGCTCGCGCGCCAGGCGACGCCCGGCTACTACACGAGCGTGCTGACGCTGTTCGGCCTGGGCTGGCGCGACGGCCGCTACCGGTTCGGCGCGGACGGGTCGCTCGCTGCGCGCTGGGAGGACCGTTCATGCGCGGCCCGATGAAGCGCACCGCACCGCGCGTCGCGGGGTTCGCGTGGCTCGCGTCGTCGGTCACGGCGGCGGCGCCGGCCGCCGTCGCCACGCCCGCGCCCGCGTTGCCGAAAACCGTCGCGCCGAAGGCCATCTCGGCGCCGGTGCCGGCCACGACCGACCTGCCCGATGCACAGCGTCAGCTCGCGACCGCCCGCATGTGGGGCGCGAAGCATCGCGACGACCTCGCGCGCGACGCGCTGCGCAAGGGGCTCCTGATCGCGCCGGACGATCCCGAACTGCTCGCGGAACAGATGCGGGTGCTGCTGCGGCTCGGCGACGCGCAAGGCGCGCAGGCCGCGCTGGCACGCCTGCAGGCCCGCGCGCCCGCGGCGCCCGGCACGCGGCGCGCGGCCGACGAATACCGCGTCGCGACGAGCGGGCGCGGCGAGATGGCGCAGATCCGGCTGCTCGCGCGCAGCGGTCGCACCGACGAAGCGGCTCGGCGGATCGTCGCGCTGTTCCCGAACGGCGCGCCGTCCGGCGCGCTCGGCGCCGAGTATTACCAGATCGTCGCGAATGCGCCGGGTGGCCGAGAATCGGCGCTCGCCGCGTTGCGCCGCGCGGTCGCGGCCGACCCGCAGGACACGAGCGCGGCGCTCGCGCTCGCGCGGCTGCTGAACCAGCGCGCCGACACGCGCGCGGAAGCGAACCGCATCGCGTGGTCGCTCGCGAAGCGCGCCGACGCCGATCACACGGAAGCGATGGCCGTGTGGCGGCGCGTGCTGCAGTCCGCCGGCAGCGATCCCGCGTATCTCGATGCGCTGCACGCGTATCTCGCGCTGGTGCCGGACGACACCGAATTCCGCGATCGCAGCGCCGAACTCGACCGGCAGCGCGACGCGCAGCGCCGGCTCGAACGCGACCCCGACTACATCGCGCAGCAGCGCGGCTTGCAGGCGCTCGCGCGCGGCGACCTGGCCGGTGCCGATCCGCTGCTCGCGCGCGCCGCGCAGGCGCGCGCCGGCGACGCCGATGCGCTCGGCGGGCTCGGCCTGCTGCGCTTGCGCGAAGGCCGGCACGACGAAGCGCGTGCGCTGTTCACGCGCGCCGCGGCGCTGTCGACCGACCAGCGCGGCAAGTGGCAGAGCCTCGCGCGTACCGCGCAGTTCTGGGGGCTGCTCGCGCAAGGCCGCGCGGCGGCGTCGGCCGGGCGGCCGCAGGATGCCGAGCGCGCGGCGCGCGCCGCCCTCGCGATGCAGCCCGACAGCCCGGACGCGAAGCTGCAGCTCGCCGACGCGCTGCTCGCGCAGCGTGACTGGGCGCGCGCGGAGCCGTTGCTGCGCGAACTGCTGGCCGCCCGTTCGCCGAACGTGTCGGCGGTGCGCGGCACGGCGATGCTGTATGAGAACACCGGCCGCGCGGACCGCGTCGGCCCGTTGCTCGACGCGCTGCAAGGCCGCGTGACGGGCAGCGACGATCGCCGCGCACTCGACGGGCTGCGCGCCGACCTGCTCGCGAGCCAGGCGCGCGCGCTCGCCGACAAGGGCGAACGCGGGCCGGCCGTGCAACGCTACGAAGCGGCCGTGCGCGCGGCGCCCGACGCACCGTGGACGCGTTTCGCGCTCGCGCGGCTTTATCGCGACATGGGGCTGCCGCAGCTCGGCCGCACGGTGATGGATGAGGGGCTCGCGCAAAGCGATACGCCCGAGATGCGCTATGCGACCGCGCTGTATCGCAGCTCGCTCGACGATGTCGCCGGCGCGCAGGCCGCGCTCGCGGGTGTCGACGATGCGCAGCGCTCGGACGGCATGCGTGCGCTCGCCCGCAAGCTCGACGCGCAAAGCGCGCTGGCCGACGCGCGCGGCGCGCTCGGCCGCGGCGATCGCGCGGCGTTTGCCGCGTCGCTCGCGCATGCGCAGGCGAGCGCGCCGGACGATCCCGACATGCTGGCCGCGATCGGCGCGCAGTGGATCGACGCGGGCGAGCCCGAGCGCGGCCTCGCGCCGTTGCGCGACTGGATCGCCGCGCATCCGCGCGAGGCCGATCCCGACGTGCGGCTGCGCTACGGCGACCTGCTCGGCAGCGCGGGGCGCGACGACGCGCTCGCCGCATGGCTCGACACGCTGCGCCGCGAACCGGCGCTGACGCCGGCACAGACCGCGCGCATCGAGGATCAGTCGCTGCGGCTCGTGCTGCGCCGGACGGACGACGCGATCGCGCAGCAGGACTATGCGCGCGCGCGCGCGCTGCTCGATCGCGCGAGCCCGGCCGGCCGCGCGGACAAGCGCTACGCACTCGAGCTGGCCGATCTCGAACGCGCGCAAGGTCACTACGACGCGGCACGCGACGCGCTCGCGCCCGTTATCGCGCGCACGCCGGACGATGCCGACACGCAGCTCGCGCTCGCGCGCATCGACGAGGACAGCGGCCAGCGCGCGGCCGCGCTCGCGCGCGTGCAGGCCGTGCTGGCGCGCACGCCGGACGACGACGTCGATACGCGGCTGTCGGTCGTGCGTCGGCTGAACGCGCTGCGCCGCCCGGACGAAGCCGCGCAGGTGATCGACCCGCTGCAGGCCGCGTATCCGGCACGCGCCGACGTGACGGTTGCCGCCGGGCGCGTGGCCGAGGCGCAGGGCCGCTACGACGATGCCGCGTCGCTGTACCGGCTGTCGCTGTCGCAGGAACGCACGAGCGGCGTGAGCCCGGGCCGCGACGGCCGCACGCCCGCGCAGGCCGCGTTCGCGGATCTCGAACAGCGGCGCGATCCGGAGATCGAGATCGGCTGGCTGCCCGCGTACAAGTCGGGCGACGAAGGGATTTCCGCGTACCGCGCGCAGCAGGTGCCGATCTACGCGCAGATGCCGGTGCGCTACGACGGGCACGCGTTCCTGCAGCTCGACACCGTGCATCTGGACGCCGGCACGCTCGATATGAGCGTGCCGAACGCGTATTCGCTGAAGACCTTCGGCACCTACGGCGCGCTCAACGCGCTGGCCGGCTCGTCGCTGGCGCCGTTGAACCAGCAGGCCGCCGCGTTGATCGCGCATCCGCAGGGCGACCTGCACCAGCCGATGACGGGCGTCGCGCTCGGCGCCGGCTATCGCACGGATGCGTGGCGCGTCGATCTCGGCACGTCGCCGCTCGGCTTCCCGGTGCATTACCTGGTCGGCGGCGTGCGCTACCGCTTCGACGCGGGGCCGGCGAGCTTCACCGTGAACGCGTCGCGCCGGCCGGAAACGAGCAGCGTGCTGTCGTATGCGGGGATGCGCGATCCGTGGACGGGCGCGGTGTGGGGCGGCGTGCGGCGTGACGGCGTGAACCTGCGCGCGGCGCTCGACGTCGGCCGCGTGAACCTGTTCGCGGAGCTCGGCGCGGGCGTGCTGTCCGGCCGCAACGTCGAGCGCAACGCGGAACTCACGCTGCGCTCGGGCTTCACGGTGCCCGTGTACGAACGCGCGACGATGAAGGTGAGCACGGGGCTCGTCGGCAATGCGTGGCACTACGCGCAGAACCTGCGTTACTACACGTACGGGCAGGGCGGCTACTACAGCCCGCAGCGCTACCTGTCGCTCGGCGTGCCGCTCGAGTGGGCAGGGCGGCGCGACGCGCTGTCGTGGGACCTGACCGTCACGGGCGGGATCTCGAACAGCTACGAAAAGGATTCGCTGTTCTACCCGACCTTCGCGGACCAGCGCGCCGCGCAGGAGGCGGCGGGGCTCGTCTACGCGGGCAGTTCGACGCGCGGCGTGTCGTTCTCGTACGGCGTGAACGGCATCGTCGAGTATCGCGTGAATCCGCACCTGAGCGTCGGCGCGCAACTGCACGTCGACCGGTCGCACGACTACGCGCCGAGTTCGGCGCTCGTGTACCTGCGCTATGCGTTCGACGCACGCGCGGCGCGCGGCTGGCTCGTCACGCCGACGCCGGTGCGGCTTTATTCGGATTACTAGGGGACTGGGAGAACGCGTGAATACGGAACTCGATGCAACCCGTCCCGCGCTCGGCGCCGCCGGCCTGCTGGGCCGCCTGCGCGCGCTGCTGCGCACCGGGCCGGCCGGCGGCCGCGCCGGCCCGCTGAGCCGGCTCGCGATCGACGGGCTGCCCGACACGTGGACGCAGCTGGAAGCGGGCGGCCTGTACGCGATCTATGCCGCCGCCGGCACGCCGGCGTGCGACGCGCTGGTGTGGGAAAGCGCGCGGCAGTCGCGCACGCGCGACGTGACGGTCGTGCTGTCGCGCGCCGCGGCGTACGTTGCCGCGCAGCTGCAGGCGCGCGGTTTCTCGGGCGGCGCGCAGCCGGCCGGCTGGCCGCGCAACCTCAACGTGCTGGCGATGCCGCCCGCGCCCGCGGCGGCCGACGGCGATGCCGCGCGCGAACCCGGTGCGCCGCGCCGTGCCGCGCCCGGTCCGTTCGCGCGGCTCACGGGCGGCTTGCGCGCGATGAAGCGCTACGGCTTTCGCGCGCGCTCGCTGTATTTCATCGAAGGCGCGCAACGCTGGTTCAGCTGGGACGATCCGACGGCGCTCGCGGAAGAAGCGCACGCGCTCGCCGACTGGTGCCGCACGCACCGGATCGCGCTGGTGCTGCTGGTCGATCCCGAGATCGTGCGCACCGGCGCCGATCCGGACACCGATGATCCGCCGCTCGTGCGCGACGCGAATCGCGCGCCGCGCAGCGGCTTTCACGGCGTGTGCGCGGGCGTCGCGCAGCTGCAGCGCACGCACGGCGAGCTGCTGTGGGTCGTCGACTTCTGGCGCGCGGGCGAGACGCTCGCGGCCGGCGAAGTGCGGCCGCTGCGCTTCGCGCCGGGCGGCCGGCTCGCGGCGATCGTCGACGGCGCCGCCGCCGAACCGCTGCGCCGGATGAAGCTCGCGACCGACGAGGATCGCGTCGTCGTCAGCCGCGCGGTGCTCGACGAAGGCGGCCGCGTGCCGGCCGACTGGGAAATCGTCGACGACAACGCGGCGGTCGTCGCCGCCTGCGCACGCGCGCAGGCCGCGACCGCGGTGCTGGCGTTCCGCTCGCATGCCCAGCTCGAGACGCTGTGCGCGGCCGTTCACACGCTGCGCCGGCAATGCGGCGGCGCGTTGAAGATCGCCGTGGTCGAGCGCGGCGAGGTGCTGCGCCAGCAGTTCGAGATGCTGGTGCTGAGCGTCGGCGCGAACCGCGTCGTCGCGCGCGACCTGCCGGTGACGCGGATGCATGCGGCCGTGCACGCGCTGCGCGGGCAGCTCTATGCGCGGCCCGTCGCGCCCGACTATCGCGCGGCGCTCGCGGCCGCGCTCGGCGATTCGGTGCTCGGCTACCTGCCGGTCGGCGCGTTCTGCCTGCGGATTCGCGCGGTGCTCGATCGCGGCGCCGTGCTCGCGCTGCCGCATACGCTCGCGAAGATCGCGCTGCTGCCCGGCGTGTCGCACGTCGATGCGCTGCGGCACTGCCGGCCGCGCCGCGCGGGCGACGTCGTGACGGCCGATGCCGGGCACCTGTACGTGTTCCTGTTCGCGTGCGAGCCGGCCGATGCCGAGGATGCGCTCGCGCGTATCTTCGACGTGCCGGTCGAGACGCTGTCCGATCGCGTCGTGTGTCTCGGGCAGGGCAGCATCGACACCGAGCTCGATGCGCTGAAGGCCGAGAACCGGCGCGCGCCGATCGCCGACTACAGCGACCTGTTCGCGACGGCGCAGCCGGCGGATGCGGCACGCGCGCCGGGCGAACGCGCGGCGGATGCCGCGGCGCGTGCCGAACCGGGCGCCGACGGCGCCGTGGGCGGCGAGGGCGGCGAGGGCGGCGCGGGCGCCGCGGGCGGTGTGGCCGACCGGCACGTCGATGCGCCGCCGCACGCGGTTCACGCCGACGATGCGACGCCGGCCGCCGACATGCCGGGCGATGCGCCGGCATTTCCTGCATTTCCCGTCGCGCACACGCGCGGCGCCATCCGCAGCGCGATGCCGCTGCGCAAGCCGGAGGGCGCATGATCGCCGAACTCGTCATCGGATTCATCGTCGGCATCGCGATCGCGGTGCCGGTGTGGCTCGTCGCGCAGCACCTGGGCCTCGGCCGCGGCTTTCATGCGCCGCGCGGGCTGCAGCGGCGCGACGCGGTGCCGTGCGAACTCGTGCCGGTCGCGCTGCGCGGGCGCCTGCTGCCCGATGCCGACCACGCCGGCGAGGCCGCGCCATGAAGACGATCGCCGTCACGTCGACGACCGGCGGCGCGGGCCGCACGACGCTCGCCGGCGCGCTCGCGGTGCTGCTCGCCCGTCGCGGCCGGCCGGTCGTCGCGGTCGAGTTTGACGCGCAGAACCTGATGGGCGCGACGCTCGGTCTCGACACGCTGGCCGAGCACGGGCTCGCGCACAGCCTGCTCGGTGACCCGGGTAACGCCGCGCCGTGGCACGCGCATACGTGGCGCAATGCCGACGGCGTGCTGTTCGTCCCGTACGGGCAGGTCGACGCGGCGGGCGCCGCCGCCTGCGATGCGCGGCTCGCGGCCGATCCGGCCTGGCTGTCGCGCGCGCTCGACGAGATCGCGCTGCCGCCTGACGGCGTCGTGCTGGTCGACACCGCGCGCTATCCGTCGCCGCAGGCCGAGCAGGCGATTCGCCGCGCGGACCTGACGCTCGTCGTCGTGCCGCCCGAACCGGCCGCGTGCGCGACCGTTGCCGCGCGCCTCGACGCGCTGCGGGCCGGCGGCGGCGACCTGCAGATCGTCGTGAACCGGCTGAACCCGGCGCGCGACATGCAGCGCGATGCGCTCGCGATGCTGCGCGCGGTCGCGGGACCGGCGTCGATGCTCGAGCAGCGGATTCACGTCGATGCGGCCGTGCCCGAAACGCTCGCGCGCGGCAGCTGGATCTTCGACGACGCGCCGTATTCGCAGGCGTCGCACGACCTGAACGGCGTCGCGAACTGGGTCGACGCGTGGCTCGCGGCGGCCGCGGCCGGCCGCACGGGAGCGCGGCGATGAAGGCCGGGTTCGCGTCGCGCTGGCGTGCCGCGGCCCGGCGCGCGACCGACTGGTGCGCGCGCGGGATCGGGCTGCCGGCCGAGCGCACGCTGCTCGACTGGCTCGTGCGGCTGTTCTTCCACGCGCCGCCGCCCGGCCGGCCCGATCCCGTGCGCCGCCGGGCACGCATCGCCTTCCTGTGGCTCGCGCGGGAGTGGGGCGTGCTGCAGCCGCTGAGCCCGCGCGAATGGCTGTGGCGCGCGATCGTGCGCGCGCCGCGCGCAGCCGATGGCCGGCCCGCGCGCGATCCGCTCGCGTGGTTCGACACGTTCGTCGTGCCGGTCTACGTCGCGGCGCGCGCGCTCGGCCGGCGCCTCGACGCGTTGCTCGCGCGTCTGCCGTGGGCGCGCTGGGGCGGCTGGCTCGACGCGCGCGCGCACGGCGTCGGCCGGCACCGCTGGCTCGCGCCGCTGCTGCTGATCGCCGGCGCGCTGATGTGGGCCGCGGCCGGGATGTCGCCGCTGATGCCCGGCGCGCAGTTCGCGTTCTTCGCGATCGTCGCGGTGCTGGCGCTCGCGCTGCGCCGCCTGCCGGGCCATCTGCCGACGCTTGCGCTCGCGTCGCTCGCGCTGCTCGCCACGGTCCGCTACGTGTGGTGGCGCACGACCCAGACACTCGATTTCCGCAGCCCCGTCGAGGCGTTCGCCGGCTACCTGCTGTACGGCGCCGAAGCCTATACGTGGATGATCCTGCTGCTCGGCTTCGTCCAGACCGCGTGGCCGCTCGACCGGCCGATCGTGCCGCTGCCCGACGACCCGGACACCTGGCCGAGCGTCGACGTCTACATCCCGACCTACAACGAACCGCTGTCGGTCGTGAAGCCGACCGTCTTCGCGTCGCAGAGCATCGACTGGCCGGCGGCCAAGCTGCGCGTGTACCTGCTCGACGACGGCCGGCGCCCCGAGTTCGAGGCGTTCGCGCGCGAGGCGGGGATCGGCTACCTGACGCGCGACGACAACCGCCACGCGAAGGCCGGCAACATCAACCGTGCGCTGCCGAAGACGCACGGCGAATACATCGCGATCTTCGACTGCGATCACGTGCCGACGCGCTCGTTCCTGCAGACCTCGATGGGCGTGTTCCTGCGCGACCCGAAATGCGCGCTGGTGCAGACGCCGCACCATTTCTTCTCGCCCGATCCGTTCGAGCGCAACCTCGGCACGTTCCGCGAGATCCCGAACGAGGGCAACCTGTTCTACGGGCTCGTGCAGTCGGGCAACGACCTGTGGAACGCGACGTTCTTCTGCGGGTCGTGCGCGGTGCTCAAGCGCACCGCGCTGGAGGAGGTGGGCGGCGTCGCGGTCGAGACCGTGACCGAGGACGCGCACACCGCGCTCAAGCTGCACCGGCGCGGCTACACGTCGGCGTACCTGCCGACCGTGCAGGCGGCCGGCCTCGCGACCGAGAGCCTCGCCGGCCACGTGAAGCAGCGCACGCGCTGGGCGCGCGGGATGGCGCAAATCTTCCGCATCGACAATCCGTTCCTCGGGCGCGGGCTCGGCTTCATCCAGCGGATCTGCTACGGCAACGCGATGCTGCATTTCTTCTACGGGATTCCGCGGCTCGTGTTCCTGACGATCCCGCTCGCGTACCTGTTCTTCCACCTGTACTTCATCAATGCGTCGTCGGTCGCGCTCGCGAGCTACGTGATCCCGTACCTGGTGCTCGCGAACGTCGCGAACTCGCGGATGCAGGGGCGCTATCGCCACTCGTTCTGGGCCGAGGTCTACGAATCGGTGCTCGCGTGGTACATCGCGCTGCCGACCACCGTCGCGTTCTTCAGCCCGCAGCACGGCAAGTTCAACGTGACCGACAAGGGCGGCAAGATCGACGAAGGCTACGTCGACTGGTCGACCTCGAAGCCGTACCTCGTGCTGTTCGCGCTGAACGTGCTCGCGATCGCGGCCGGCCTGTGGCGGCTCGTGGCCGACCAGGGCGACGAGGCGTCGACGATTCTGATCACGCTCGGCTGGACCGTCTACAACCTCGCGATGCTCGGCGCGGCCATGGCCGTCGCGCGCGAGACCAAGCAGGTGCGCGTCACGCACCGGATCGCGATGCGCGTGCCGGCGACGCTGTTGCTCGCCGACGGCTCGACTGCCGCATGCTTCACGAGCGACTACTCGACCGGCGGCCTCGGCCTCGAAGCGGTGCCGGGGCTGCCGCTCGCGGTCGGCGACACGCTGACGGTGTGCGTGACGCGCGGCGACCGGCCGTTCCCGTTCCCGGTGCGCGTGAGCCGCGTGACGCCGACCCACGTCGGCGTGAGCTTCGAGGCGCTGACGCTCGAGCAGGAGCGCCAGCTCGTGCAGTGCACGTTCGGCCGCGCGGATGCGTGGCTCGACTGGCACGCGAGCGCGCGCGCGGACACGCCGCTGCGCGGGCTGAAGGAAGTGCTGCGCGTGGGCCTGGACGGTTACGTACGGATGTGGAAAGGTGCGGCGCGCGGCGTGCAGTCGATGCTGGCACCGAAGCTCGATCGTGCGCGCGACTGACGCGGCGCCCATCACGGAGTGGTTTAGATGACGTTCTGGAATCTGTATTTCATCCTGAAGTTCGCGCTGTTCGCGACCGGCCACCTGCAGCCGCTGTGGCTCGCGAACCTCGCGTTCGCGCTGGCCCTCGCGGCGAGCGCGCCGATTCGCGCGCGCGTGTGGCGCATCGTGCGGCAGCTCGCCGCGCTCGCGATCGCGGTGCCGCTCCTTGCGCGCGAGCTGCATGCGCCGCCGCTCGCGCGCCTTGTCGATGCCGCGCGCGAGGTCAGCACGTTCCGCCTCGACTACTGGATGGAGCTGCTGCCGCGCCTGTTGCCGCCGCTGCTGGTGCTGACCGTGGCGGGCGTGCTGATCGTCTATTTCATCGTCAACCGCTGGGTGCGCGTCGCGACCTTCGTGCTCGCCGCGCTGGTCGTGATGCCGCTGTGGCAGGCCGGCAACGGGCTGATGGCGCGCGTCGTCGCGCCGCTCCCGCAGCAGGCCGACGCGACGGGCGGGCGGGCCGGCCAGCCCGAGGACCACAACGCGGCGCTCGCGACGTTCCGCGCGCAGGAGTCGCAGCGGCAGGTCGCGTTCGGCCATCTCGGCAACGATCCGGCCGCGCAGTTCGACGTGATCGTGCTGCACGTGTGCTCGCTGTCGTGGGACGACCTCGATGCCGCGAAGGTGCGCAATCATCCGATGCTGAGCCACTTCGACTACCTGTTCAACAACTTCAGCACGGCGGCGAGCTACAGCGGCCCGGCCGCGATCCGCGTGCTGCGCGCGAGTTGCGGGCAGGAAGCGCACGCGGACCTGTACAAGCCCGCGCCGCAGCAGTGCCACCTGTTTTCGCAACTCGCGTCCGCCGGCTACACGGTGCAGTCGCTGCTGAACCACGACGGGCACTTCGACAACTTCCTGCAGGTCGTTCACGACAACATCGGCGTGCCCGACGCGCCGATGATCTCGAACGCCGCCGCCCCGGTCGCGATGCATGCGTTCGACGGCTCCGCGATCAAGGACGACTACGGCACGCTCGCGAACTGGTACGCGCAGCGCGCGTCGGTGCCGGGCCCGGTCGCGCTGTACTACAACACGATCAGCCTGCACGACGGCAACCGCGTGGTGGGCAGCTCGCTCACCAGCATCGATTCGTATCCGCAGCGCGTGACCCGGATGATGAACGACTTCGACCGGCTCGCCGACCTGATCGCGCAGTCGGGACGGCGCGCGGTGATCGTGTTCGTGCCCGAGCACGGCGCCGCGCTGCGCGGCGACAAGAACCAGGTGGCCGGCCTGCGCGAGATCCCGACGCCGAGCGTCGTCCACGGGCCGGTCGGCGTGCGGCTCGTCGGCTTCACCGGCAATCACGGCACGACGACCGTGATCGACCAGCCGACGAGCTTCCTCGCGCTCGCGCAGCTGCTGTCGAACCTCGTGTCGAACAGCCCGTTCAAGCCGGGCGCGACGCTTGCGCAATATGCGGCCGACCTGCCGCGCACGCGGATGGTCGGCGAGAACGAAGGCACGGTGACGCTGCAGACGAGCACCGGCTATGCGGTTAAGACTCCGGACGGCGTATGGATCGACGAACACTAAACATCGGCGAAGGCGACGACGATCGCCTGTCGCAACCGAACGACGTGCTCGGCCTCGCGCGGCATCTGCCCGCGCTGGATCCGGCCCGCTACGTCGACGAGCAGGCACGGCGCGCATTCGTCGAATCGCTCGAGCGCTGGCCCGTGCTCGCGAAGCTGATGGGATTGAAGCCGTAAACGCAAGGCGGCCGGCGTGAACGCCGGCCGCGCTGCATCGATGCGCCGACCGCTATCGGTTCACCGCGGGCTCACTGCGGGCTCACTGCGCGCGGCGCTCCGGCTGGCGCGTCCATTCGTTTTCCTCGCCCGGCACCTTGCCGAAGGTCTGCGCGGCCCACGCGTGGCGGGCCGCGTCGATCTTCGCGCGCTCGCTCGACACGAAATTCCATTCGATGAACCGCTCGCCCGGCAGGTGCGCACCGCCGAGCAGCATCACGCGCGCGCCGTTCGCGCTGGCGAGCGCGACGTTCGTGCCGGGTTCGAGCACGGCCATCGTCGCGGGGGCGAGCGGCGTGCCGTCGATCGTGAGGTCGCCGTCGACGAGATACACGCCGCGCTCGTCGTGTTCCGCGTCGAGCGCGAGCTGCCCGCCCGCGGCGAATTCCACATACGCATAGAGCGTCGGCGAGAACACGGCGACCGGCGACGTGAGCCCGAACGCGGTGCCCGCGATCACGCGCACGTGCGCGCCGTCGCGCGTGAACGACGGCAGCGTGTCGGCCGCGTGATGCACGAACGCGGGCGCGGTGTCCTCGTGCTCGACCGGCAGCGCGACCCAGGTCTGGATCCCGTGCACCGGTTGTTCATGCGGGCGGTCCTCGTCGGGCGAACGCTCCGAGTGGACGATGCCGCGCCCGGCCGTCATCCAGTTCACGTCGCCGGGCACGATCTTCTGCCGGAAGCCGAGGCTGTCGTGATGCATCAGCGTGCCGTCGAACAGGTAGGTGACGGTCGCGAGGCCGATGTGCGGATGCGGCAGCACGTCGATGCCGCTGCCGGCCGGCAGCACGGCCGGCCCCATCTCGTCGAAGAAGATGAACGGGCCGACGAGGCGCGCGGCGCGCGCGGGCAGCACGCGGCGCACGACGAGGTTGCCGATGTCGCTCTCGCGCGGCGTGAGCAGGGTCTTGATCGATGCGGACATGGTGGGTCTCTCGTATCCGGTGGGTCAGGCGATGGCCGTATCGATCGTGATCGGGTGCGTGAGGATCTTGTGCACCGGGCACGCATTCGCGATCTGCAGCAGTCGCTCGCGCTGCTCGTCGGTCAGGTCGCCGTCGAGCGTGATGCGGCGCACGATCGTGCTGCCCGCGCTGCCCGATTCGTGCGCGAGCTTCACGTGCACTTCGGCGAGCGGCCAGCCCTTGCGTTGCGCGTACATCTTCAGCGTGATCGCGGTGCACGCGCCGAGGCTCGACAGCAGCAGCGCGACGGGCGTCGGTGCGGTATCGCCGCCGCCGAGCGACGCCGGTTCGTCGGCGCGCCACTGATGGACGCCGTCGGTGAAATGGACCAGGTAATCGACCGAGCCGATGCTCGCTTCGACGGACAGTTCGCTCATTGCAATTCCATGTGGGGAAGGGGAGACGGGCCGGCCGGGGAGGGCCGGGCAGGCCGGACGTTACGGCTCGAGCAGGCGCTGCAGCCGCAGTTCCTCGAAATCCAGCTCGGATTCTATGCGGTGCAGCACCGCGTCGTCGACCCGGCCGTCGCGATGCAGCTCGAGCAGCGCATCGCGCGACACGCCGACCAGCTCGAGCTCGACGCGCAGCATCCGCGCGCGCACGTCCGCCGGTTCCGCGCCGTCGCGGTGCGCGCGTTCGTTGAACGCGACGCGGCTGCGGTATTCGGTCAGCAGCCGGTCGAGCGATGCGCGTTCGAGGCGCGTGCCGCGCTGCTCGCGCGCATCGAGTTCGGCGAGCGCCGCGCCGAACGTGTGGGCGCGCACGGCATGCTCGGACATCGTGTGCCGCGCGGCCGGGCGCAGCTTCAGCACGCGGATCAGCGGCGCGAGCGTGCCGCCTTGCACGACCAGCGTCGCGATGATCAGCAGGAACGTGCTGAACAGGATCAGGTCGCGCCCGGGGAAGTTGCCCGGCAGCGCGATCGCGGCCGCGAGGCTCACGACGCCGCGCATGCCGGACCAGCCGAGCACGACGGCCTCGCGCCACGACCACCGCGCATGGCCCGCGCGCGGCGCGCGCAGGCGGCCCGGCAGCCACATCGCGACGAACACCCACACGACGCGCGCGGCGATCGCGGCGGCGGTGGCCGGCAGCGCGACGCGCAGGCCGGCCATCAGCACCGCGCCTTCGTGGTTCACGCCGGCGAGGATCGCGTGCAGCGCGAGGCCGATCAGGATGAACACGAGCGCGTCGAGCACGAACACGATCGCTTCCCACGTCGCCTTCGCCTTGATCCGCATGTCGGCGCCGAACACGCGATGCTGGCGCACGCCGAGCACGAGGCCGCAGGTCACGACCGACAGCACGCCCGAACCGTGCACGGCTTCCGCGATGCCGTAGCTGCCCCACGCCATCGCGAAGGTCACGACGATCCCGAGCATCGGCTCGCGCAGGCGCTGCAGCACCCAGCACATCGCATGGCCGCACGCGAGGCCGACCGCGATGCCGATCAGCGTGAGCGAGAAGAACAGGCCGGTGGCGCTCGCGGTCGTGATCGTGACGGCGAGCGCGGCCGAGACGGCCATCTGGTACAGCAGCAGGCCCGATGCATCGTTGACGAGGCTTTCGCCTTCGAGCACCGCGACGAGCCGCGCGGGCAGCGGGTGGCGCTGCAGGATCGCCTTCGCGGCGACCGCGTCGGGCGGCGACACGATCGCGCCGAGCGTGAAGCACGCGGCCCACGGCAGCGCCGGATTGGCCGCATGCACGGCGAGCGCGACCGCAACCGTCGTGAACACCACCGCGCCGAGCGCGAGCGACGCGATCGACGCGAGCTCGTGGCGGAATTCCTTCCACGCCGTATAGAAGCCGCTCGACATCAGCAGCGGCGGCAGCACGGCCACGAGCAGCAGCGCCGGATCCATGTCGGGCGTGCGCTTGCCGGCGATGGCCACCACGCAGCCGCCGAGCAGCAGCACGACGGCCGGCGGGATCGACACGCGCTCCGCGAGCCAGGTGAGCGCGCCCGCGCCGCAGATCAACAGCAGCAGGTAGTGGAACAGCTCGACGTTGGTCATGAGTCTTGCATCACGACGGCTTGCGATCGTTCGCGGCGGCGCCCGGCAGCGCGCCGAACATGTGCTGGCTGCATTGTGCATCGCGCCACGCGGTATTCAGCCGATAGCCGGCCAGCATCCGGCGCGCGAGCGGCAGGATCTGTTCGCCGGCCAGCATGCCGAGGAGGCCGACGAGCGCGATGATCGGCGGTGCCGGCGAATTCACGCCGAGCGCACCGTAGATGACGCCGGCGAGGATGCCTGCGAACAGCGACAGAAAATACGGCTTCATGATGAAAACCTCTCGTGATAGGCTGATCGGGGGCGAAGGGCGCGCCTTCAACGTGCTGGAAGCGTATCGGGTTTACGTGTGGAACAAAAGGGCGGACAGCCGTTGGAGAGCCCCCTCTTTCGGAATTCGATCGATTCCATTTCTTGGATGTTCGAGCCGCGGCTTTTCCGATTAAATGGCTGCAACCGGAAGACGCAGATCCGGGGTAACGCACAGTCGGCTCCTCTCGGTTTCCGATCGAGGCAAGCCTTAAACGTTTCCTGTCCAAAGGATGATACGCGCCATGAGCAACCCGAAGCTTGAAGTCCTCACCCCCCAGAACAGCCAGCTGATCTTCATCGACCAGCAGCCGCAGATGGCATTCGGCGTGCAGTCGATCGATCGCCAGACGTTGAAGAACAACGTCGTCGGGCTTGCCAAGGCCGCGAAAGCATTCAACATCCCGACCACGATCACCACGGTCGAAAGCGACAGCTTCTCGGGTTACACCTATCCCGAACTGCTCGACGTGTTCCCGAACCAGAAGACGCTCGAACGTACGTCGATGAACTCGTGGGACGACCAGAAGGTGCGCGACGCGCTCGCCGCGAACGGCCGCAAGAAGGTGGTCGTCTCCGGCCTGTGGACCGAAGTCTGCAACACGACGTTCGCGCTCTGCGCGATGCTCGAAGGCGACTACGAGATCTACATGGTCGCCGACGCGTCGGGCGGCACGTCGAAGGATGCGCACGACTTCGCGATGCAGCGGATGATCCAGGCCGGCGTCGTGCCCGTCACCTGGCAGCAGGTCGCGCTCGAGTGGCAGCGCGACTGGGCGCGCCGCGATACCTACGACGCCGTGATGGCGATCGCGAAGGAGCATTCGGGCGCGTACGGAATGGGCGTCGACTACGCGTACACGATGGTCCACAAGGCGGCACAGCGCACCGCGACGCCGCACGAGTCGATCCCGGCCGTGCCGGCGAAGTAACGGGTCGCGGGCCGCCCGCTCAGACGGGCGGCAGTGCCCACGGCGCGTGCGACAGATGTTCGACGAGGAACTCGAGCAGCGCCGTCACGCGCGCGGCACGCAGCATGCCGGGCGGTGTGACGAGGTTGACGTTGAGGTCCGGGATTTTCCAGTCGTGCATCACTTCCTCGAGCGCACCGCTTTGCAGTTCATTCCATACCAGGAACGCCGGCTGCAGTGCGATACCGTGGCCGGCGATCAGCGCGGGGCAGAGGACGTCGGCGTTGTTCGCACGGATGCGCCCGCGCACCGGCACGCCGAATTCGTCGCCCGACGTCGTATGGCGAAAGCGCCAGTATTCGGGCGTCGGGATGTTCGTGTAGGTCAGGCACACGTGCTGGTCGAGTTCGCTCGGATGGGTCGGCCGGCCGTGCCGGTCCAGATACGCGGGCGACGCGACGAGCGGCCGGCGTACCGCGCACAGGCGGCGTGCGCGCAGCGACGAATCGCTCAGTTCGGCGATCCGGATCGCGACGTCGAAGCCGCCGGACACGATGTCGACGAAGTTGTCGGTGAGCACGAGGTCGACGTCGACGCGCGGATAGCGTTCGAGAAACGCGGGCAGCAGCGGCGCGAGATTGCACAGGCCGTAGGACATCGGTGCGTTCACGCGCACGAGGCCGTGCGGTTCGAGCGCGTGTGCGGATGCCTCGTCCTCGATCAGTTCGGCGTCGGCGAGCAGCCGGATCGCGCGATCGCGCAGCAGTTCGCCGGTCGGTGTGAGCGACAGCTTGCGCGACGTACGGTACAGCAGCATCGCGCCGAGGCGCTTTTCGAGGCGCGCGATCGCTTTCGACACGGTCGGTTGCGTGATGCCGAGCAGGTCGGCGGCCTTGGCGAACGAACCGGTCTCCGCGACCCGCGCGAAGATGGCCCAGGCTTCGAGGTCGGGCAGATGTTGCATGGCTGGAAAGCGTGGCGGCGAAGTGAAGCGGACGGGACAGCAGCGGATCGGGCCGCAGGCGCACGGCGCCCGGCCCCCGGGCGGTAATGCGGCACATTCTAATTCAGTCGGGAGGGACGTATGGAATCGTATCTGGTTTCATTGGGCGCCGGCGTGCTGGTCGGCGTCGTGTACAGCGTGATCAAGGTGCGCTCGCCGGCACCGCCGCTGATTGCGCTGGTCGGGCTGGCCGGCATGCTGATCGGCGTGGCGGCCGTTGCACCGGTCCGTCACTGGCTCGGTTTCTGATTGCATCGAGGACATATTGATGAGCGTACCCGACACTCAACCGGATCTGATCCTCCACAACGGACGATTCACGACCCTCGACCGCGTGAACCCCGTCGCGACTTCCGTCGCGATCAAGGACGGCCGCTTCGTCGCGGTCGGCAGCGACGCGGAAGTCATGCCGCTCGCGGGCCGCGCGACGAAGATCGTCGATCTCGGCGGCCGCAGCGCGCTGCCCGGCCTGATCGACAACCACTGCCACGTGATTCGCGGT
>NZ_CAJPHE010000035.1:0-45949 GCF_905339875.1 Burkholderia sp. BCC1998 | reverse complement strand
TGCAGCGCAGAAATGTGCAATCACCGCCGGGCGTTGGCGGCGGCGCAAGCAAGCAAGCAAGCAAGCAAGCAAGCAAGCTGGCTGGCTGGCTGGCTGGCTGGCTGGCTAGTCGGGCGGGACTTTCATGTACGCCGCGCGCCGTGTCGCGAATGGACGAGTGGCTCGACCCCGCTGCTGCCGGTAACTCCGCGGCAAGGGCGGCCAGTCTTGCACCGCTCGCAGCGCGAGAGTCTGATCGGCGCCGAATTGTTTGAGCAGATGGCGGCTCATTGACGCATCCTGCTCCTCATCATCGTTGACTGCATCGAACCCGCGCAGCGAGATCTACCACGTCTATCATCTCGCTTGCCACTGGCTTCGAGCTCCGTGCGGTTTCCATCCTGTGATGAACCGACCAGGGGCGCGGCAGGGGTCACCCTTGCGCGCAGCCGAAGGCTCCGTCAATCGCCGGGGTGCCGCCGATGGCCGCGTCATGCTCGAAGTGATCGCGCCTCCGCTCGTTCTCCCATTATTTACCTCCTCGAGCACATTGCACGGCAAGTCTAGCCATCGCAAATCGGAGTCCATTATCTCGGGCTATTAATTGGTGTATATCGGTTATCTCTGCCCAACGTCGTCGATTCTGTTTCGAGGTGCTGGTGTGTGATTGGCGCGTTTCAGGGCAAATCCACGGCTGCCTCGGCGACAGCGCGAGGCCGAGATCGCGCGCCGGTCGGCATATGCGTGACGACCGCAACCGCCATGAGGCCTTCCATCGGCGCGAAGGCGTCGCGGAGGCGAATTTCTTCGACGAGCGAATAGGCGGTGCCGCCGAAATAGTGGCGGCCTTCGCCCATCAATCCGAAATGCGTACCGTCCGCGTTGACGCCGGACGACCGCACCGTGCATGCAGTGCTTGGGCTACCCAGTGCCAAGCGCTCGATCGGGCGAATCGGCGGATCGTGCTGCTGCCATGGCTCCGGGTCGACATGAGCATCGCCGGGCAGCGAGTAGTCGATGTCGACGAACCCGCGTTGAATGTCGGCTTCCCTGCCGCCTGGTTCGTACGGGGCGACGTACAGGCGCCCCGGTCAAAGCCGATGCAGCTCCGCGCTTGACTGAACGAGGTTCCACTCGTATCCACACGTCGGATGGCGCGTGTACAGCGCAGCCTCGCCGCGATAGGCTTCCCGGACATTCATGGTGGTCGGCTTGCACGAAGGACGGTTCGACACAATGCGCGCTGCACTGCTGAACGTTCGCAGCGACGGCGACACGCAAGCGATGTGGCAGCAGGCGTGCGGGCGCAGATCGTCGCGCATCAGCGGCACCAAGACATCTAGGCAGGCCGAGCTGTTGGACCTTCTCGCAAGGTGCCAGCGTCGCTATCAGCCGCGATAACGTAGGTTGACGCTCGTTCGGCAACCACGCGTACGCGATCGCTTCCGGAGTCGTGACTCGCGGGCGTCGCCGCGTGCTGGTGGCCAACAAGCAGCCGGCGTCGACGGCCGGTTTTAAAGTCTCATGCGTCGCGCGAGCCGCGGCGCCTTTCGCGCGCCTGGCGGTGTGGTGCCCGGAAAGCGTCGGCTCTCGGACTGCCGCGATCCTTCCCGTGCTGCACCACGCGTTGTCGATGTTGCCTGCATGTGCCACCGAGGAAGCAAAGACCAGTGCGGAGGCAAGAAGGACGACAGGGTATCGCGTGGAGGCAGGGAAACGGGAGAGCGGTCGGCACGATCGCGGGACACGGGATGGTACCGCGCGTGCCTTCCGTCAGTGGTGATGAGGGGAGGGGGCGAAGATGGCCGGGTTCGATTCCGGTGTCGCAACGGAGCAAGCGGGAACGGCGACGCCTTCCCTGCTGGAATCCGGCTTCGGCACCCCGTTTGCCGGAAACCCTTGCGCGCAGAAGCCGGTTGTCCCGGATTTGGCGGGGTGCTGATGTGTCGCCATTAATCAACCTACCCCCTGGGCTCGCGTCGGAAGCCTTGCAGATTCCTCCGGCATGGAAATTGCAAATTTTTTGCGTTTACCCGCTTGGCATTATGCGTGAGAGGTCGTATCATGGCGGTCTTTCGTTTTCAGCGAAGATGCAAATCGAAGCTGAAGACGGAGTCTGACGAAGATGTGGGCGCCGATCGGCGATCCTCTTGTGCTTGCCTCAGCCGGGTGAGCGCGGGTGTCGGGTGAGTCGCCAGGGTGCGCTGGAAGAGAATGAAAATAATCTTCCGGATGTGCTTGACAAGAGTGCGATGCACCCCCATAATCGTCAGTTCTCTACGGAGGGGTGCCCGAGTGGCTAAAGGGGGCAGACTGTAAATCTGTTGGCTTACGCCTACGTTGGTTCGAATCCAACCTCCTCCACCAGAACATCAGCGCAGAGAGCGGTAGGGAATCGTTAGTGGCCCGTGCGGGTGTAGCTCAATGGTAGAGCAGAAGCCTTCCAAGCTTACGACGAGGGTTCGATTCCCTTCACCCGCTCCAGTCCGTGTAGTTGAAGCGTAATACCGCCCATGTGGCTCAGTGGTAGAGCACTCCCTTGGTAAGGGAGAGGTCGGCAGTTCGATCCTGCCCATGGGCACCAGCAGTAAAAAGTCAGTGTCTGTTTGCGCGCGGCGCAACATGTGAAATTCCTTTCGGGAGTTGAAAATGGCCAAGGAAAAGTTTGAGCGGACCAAGCCGCACGTCAACGTTGGTACGATTGGTCACGTTGACCACGGCAAGACGACGCTGACGGCAGCGATCACGACGGTGCTGACGAAGAAGTTCGGCGGCGAAGCGAAGGCTTACGACCAGATCGACGCGGCACCGGAAGAAAAGGCGCGCGGCATCACGATCAACACGGCACACGTCGAGTACGAAACGGCTAACCGCCACTACGCACACGTCGACTGCCCGGGCCACGCTGACTATGTGAAGAACATGATCACGGGCGCGGCACAGATGGACGGCGCGATCCTGGTTTGCTCGGCAGCAGACGGCCCGATGCCGCAGACGCGTGAGCACATCCTGCTGGCACGTCAGGTTGGCGTTCCGTACATCATCGTGTTCCTGAACAAGTGCGACATGGTGGACGACGCTGAACTGCTCGAGCTGGTCGAGATGGAAGTTCGCGAACTCCTGTCGAAGTACGACTTCCCGGGCGACGACACGCCGATCGTGAAGGGTTCGGCCAAGCTGGCGCTGGAAGGCGACACGGGCGAGCTGGGCGAAGTGGCGATCATGAGCCTGGCAGACGCGCTGGACACGTACATCCCGACGCCGGAGCGTGCAGTTGACGGCGCGTTCCTGATGCCGGTGGAAGACGTGTTCTCGATCTCGGGCCGTGGTACGGTGGTGACGGGTCGTGTCGAGCGCGGCATCGTGAAGGTCGGCGAAGAAATCGAAATCGTCGGTATCAAGCCGACGGTGAAGACGACCTGCACGGGCGTTGAAATGTTCCGCAAGCTGCTGGACCAAGGTCAGGCAGGCGACAACGTCGGTATCCTGCTGCGCGGCACGAAGCGTGAAGACGTGGAGCGTGGCCAGGTTCTGGCGAAGCCGGGTTCGATCACGCCGCACACGCACTTCACGGCTGAAGTGTACGTGCTGAGCAAGGACGAAGGCGGCCGTCACACGCCGTTCTTCAACAACTACCGTCCGCAGTTCTACTTCCGTACGACGGACGTGACGGGCTCGATCGAGCTGCCGAAGGACAAGGAAATGGTGATGCCGGGCGACAACGTGTCGATCACGGTGAAGCTGATCGCTCCGATCGCGATGGAAGAAGGTCTGCGCTTCGCAATCCGCGAAGGCGGCCGTACCGTCGGCGCCGGCGTCGTCGCCAAGATCATCGAGTAAGCCAGTTATTCGTTGATCGACAGTTTTGGGGCTGGCAACAGCCAGCCCCAGCATGGTTTAGGGGTATAGCTCAACTGGCAGAGCGTCGGTCTCCAAAACCGAAGGTTGGGGGTTCGATTCCCTCTGCCCCTGCCAAAAATCGCCACGTGTCCCACGTGGCATTTGTTTTAAGGTGTTATGGCGAATCCATCCGTCGAAACTGTAAATACCTCCGGCGATAAGCTGATGCTGGCCCTGGGCGTATTGCTGGTCTTGGCCGGATTCGTGGGCTTCTTCTGGCTGGCCAACCAGCAGTGGTATGTCCGCGGTGCCGCATTGGCGGTAGGTATCATCGCCGGCGTGGCCGTCGGCCTGATGTCCGCACCTGGCAAGAGCCTCATCGCGTTTGCCAAGGATTCGTACAAGGAAGTCCGCAAGGTCGTTTGGCCCACCCGCAAGGAAGCAACGCAAACCACACTCGTCGTGTTCGGTTTCGTGCTCGTGATGGCGATTTTCCTCTGGTTGAGTGACAAATCGATCGAATGGGTGATTTTCTCGGCGATTCTGGGTTGGAAATGATATGAGCGATACTCCGGCATCCCCGAGCGGAAAGCGTTGGTACGTCGTGCACGCCTACTCCGGTATGGAGAAGAGCGTGCAGCGTGCGCTTCAGGAGCGCATCGAACGTGCTGGCATGCAGGATAAATTCGGTCAGATCCTGGTTCCGACCGAAGAAGTGGTCGAAGTCAAAGGTGGCCACAAGGCAGTAACCGAGCGTCGTTTCTTCCCCGGCTACGTGCTGGTGGAAATGGAAATGACGGACGAAACGTGGCACCTCGTGAAGAACACGGCGAAGGTCACGGGTTTCGTCGGCGGTGCGCGTAACCGCCCGACTCCGATTTCCCCGAAGGAAGTCGAAAAGATCATGTCGCAGATGCAGGAAGGCGTCGAGAAGCCGCGCCCGAAGACCCTGTTCGAAGTTGGCGAGATGGTGCGTGTCAAGGAAGGCCCGTTCACGGACTTCAACGGCACGGTCGAAGAAGTCAACTACGAAAAATCGCGCGTGCGTGTGTCGGTCACGATCTTTGGCCGATCCACTCCGGTCGAACTCGAGTTCGGCCAGGTCGAAAAAGTTTGATCCCGATTCGGTGGGCAGCCTCGGCTGCCCACCTTCGCGCTTACGGTCCGCGTTATGGCCGTTGAGGAGCGTCAGTAGCCAGCGGCGAACGCGCGTTATCACTCACCGAACGCCGTCTGGCGTTCCAACGAGGTTTACAAATGGCAAAGAAGATTGTCGGCTTTATCAAGCTGCAGATTCCTGCAGGTAAAGCCAACCCGTCGCCGCCGGTCGGTCCGGCACTGGGCCAGCGCGGCCTGAACATCATGGAGTTCTGCAAGGCGTTCAACGCGCAGACTCAAGGCATGGAGCCGGGTCTGCCGGTGCCGGTGGTCATCACGGCATACGCTGACAAGAGCTTCACGTTCGTGATGAAGACGCCGCCGGCAACCGTCCTGATCAAGAAGGCGGCGAAGGTGGACAAGGGCTCGAGCAAGCCGCACACCGACAAGGTCGGTTCGATCACGCGCGCTCAAGCCGAAGAAATCGCGAAGACCAAGATGCCGGACCTTACGGCAGCTGATCTGGACGCAGCCGTTCGCACCATCGCTGGTAGCGCACGCTCGATGGGCATCACTGTGGAGGGCGTGTAAATGGCTAAGATCTCCAAGCGCCGTCAGGCATTTGCCGCCAAGGTCGACCGTCAGAAGTTGTACGCGATCGAAGACGCACTGGCACTCGTGAAGGAATGCGCGAGCGCGAAGTTCAACGAATCGATCGACGTCGCTGTCCAGCTCGGCATCGATGCGAAGAAGTCGGACCAGGTCGTTCGTGGTTCGGTCGTTCTGCCGGCAGGTACGGGCAAGTCGGTTCGCGTTGCCGTGTTCGCGCAAGGCGAGAAGGCCGAGCAGGCTCGTGCAGCAGGCGCGGAAATCGTCGGTATGGAAGACCTGGCTGAGCAGATCAAGGCTGGCCAGATGGACTTCGACATCGTGATCGCTTCGCCGGACACGATGCGTATCGTCGGTACGCTCGGTCAGATCCTCGGCCCGCGCGGCCTGATGCCGAACCCGAAGGTCGGCACGGTCACGCCGGACGTCGCAACCGCCGTCAAGAACGCGAAGGCTGGTCAGGTGCAATTCCGTGTCGACAAGGCCGGTATCATCCACGCGACCATCGGCCGTGCATCGTTCGAATCGACCGCACTGCGTTCGAACCTGTCGGCGCTGATCGAAGCGCTGCAGAAGGCGAAGCCGGCAACGAGCAAGGGCGTCTACCTGCGCAAGATCGCACTGTCGAGCACGATGGGTGTCGGCGTGCGTGTCGACCAGGCTACGCTGGCAGCGTAAGAAAGTATTCGGGCCGCTTCGTTCGCGAAGCGGCCTACATGGGCTTTGGGCGGTTGTTCGTGCAGTTGGGCGGGCAACCGGTTATCAAAGACCGTTGGTGGGGCGCAGCAGGCAGGCGATCCCTTAATTCAAGCCAACGCAGATGGCGAACCCGAAAAAGTTTTGCAGTGGTGAAGCCGCAGGTCGTGAAGCGATTCACGGCGTGAGGTGGAAATACTCCTAACGAGGTCGGACGCCGTTGTTGAACGAGGTACGTGAGGTTTCGGCCATGCCGGCCGCGCCGAACGTATCGTTTCTGGAGGCTAACCGTGCCGCTTAATAGAGAAGACAAGCAAGCCGTCGTCGCTGAGGTTTCCGCGCAAGTCGCGAAGGCCCAGACCGTTGTGCTGGCTGAGTATCGTGGAATTGCGGTTGGCGATCTGACCAAGCTGCGCGCGAAAGCGCGTGAGCAACAGGTTTACCTGCGCGTGTTGAAGAACACGCTGGCGCGTCGCGCTGTTGAAGGTACCCCGTTTGCTCCGCTGGCAGAGCAGATGACTGGTCCGCTGATCTACGGCATCTCGGAAGATGCAATTGCCGCTGCTAAGGTCGTCAACGACTTCAGCAAGAGCAATGACAAGTTGGTCATCAAGGCTGGTTCGTTCGATGGCAAGGTGATGGACAAGGCTGGCGTGCAAGCGCTGGCAAGCATCCCGAGCCGTGAAGAACTGCTCTCGAAGCTGCTGTTCGTTATGCAATCGCCTGTTTCGGGCTTCGCGCGTGCTCTGGCCGCGCTCGCCGAGAAGAAGCAAGCGGAAGCTGCGTAAGCGAACGTGCATCAGCGTTACTGATCGCTGGCTGTATCCGAATTCAATTTAGGAGTATTTCAAATGGCAATCGCAAAAGAAGACATCCTGGCAGCAGTCGAAGGGATGACCGTTCTGGAACTGAACGAACTGGTCAAGGCGTTCGAAGAGAAGTTTGGCGTGTCGGCAGCTGCAGTGGCAGTCGCTGGCCCGGCAGGCGGCGGCGCTGCTGCTGCTGCAGAAGAGAAGACCGAATTCACGGTCGTTCTGGCTGAAGCAGGCAGCAACAAGGTTGCAGTCATCAAGGCAGTTCGCGAACTGACGGGGCTGGGCCTGAAGGAAGCGAAGGACGTCGTTGACGGCGCACCGAAGGCTGTCAAGGAAGGCGTCGACAAGGCTGCTGCTGAAGAAGCCAAGAAGAAGCTGGAAGAAGCAGGCGCGAAGGTCGAAGTCAAGTAAGTTTCGACGCGCTGTGCGAAGGCTGGCGGTATTTTCACCGCCGGCCTTTTTGTGCTTTGTGGGGACGTTATTCTGGCACTCATTCGGGAGCCCGAATAATCGGCCCCAGAAGCCAAAGAAAATCGCCGAATCGTTGTCAATGCATCGATTGGCGTTTCTCTTTGTCTTCTGAAGCGACTGCAGAAGGCAAGTTTGGTCGGGTAGCGGGCAACACAGGCATCCGCTGCCGTCAGCCAGCGGTTGGTAGCGGCCAACCACCAAGCTTCTCGGCTCGTTCAAGCCATCGGGCGGCCATCGGGTCTCAGTCGGTGAACACTCGGGTTTGAAACGTCCAGGTATCCCGCCTCGACAGCACCCGCCGTGATTCGGAGATCGTATGCAATATTCCTTCACCGAGAAGAAGCGCATTCGCAAGAGTTTCGCGAAGCGCCCCATCGTTCACCAAGTTCCGTTCTTGCTGGCCACCCAGCTTGAATCATTCAGCACGTTTCTGCAAGCCGATGTGCCTGGCGCGCAACGCAAGCCTGAAGGTTTGCAGGCCGCCTTCACATCGGTATTTCCCATTGTTTCGCACAACGGCTTCGCGCGCCTCGAGTTCGTGAGCTATGCGTTGTCCGCGCCGGCATTCAACATCAAGGAATGCCAGCAGCGTGGCCTGACGTACTGCTCCGCGCTGCGCGCGAAGGTCCGCCTCGTCATCCTCGACAAGGAATCGCCGAACAAGCCGGTCGTCAAGGAAGTGAAGGAGCAGGAAGTGTACATGGGCGAAATTCCGCTCATGACGCCGACGGGCTCGTTCGTCATCAACGGCACCGAGCGTGTCATCGTCTCGCAGCTGCACCGTTCGCCGGGCGTGTTCTTCGAACACGACAAGGGCAAGACGCACAGCTCGGGCAAGCTGCTGTTCTCGGCACGGATCATTCCGTACCGCGGCTCGTGGCTCGACTTCGAATTCGATCCGAAGGACATCCTGTACTTCCGCGTCGACCGTCGCCGCAAGATGCCGGTCACGATCCTGCTGAAGGCCATCGGCCTGACGCCGGAACAGATCCTCGCGAACTTCTTCGTGTTCGACAACTTCACGCTGATGGGCGAAGGCGCGCAACTCGAGTTCGTGCCCGAGCGCCTGCGTGGTGAAGTCGCGCGCTTCGACATCACGGATCGTGATGGCAAGGTCATCGTCCAGAAGGACAAGCGGATCAACGCGAAGCACATTCGCGACCTCGAAGCCGCGAAGACCAAGTTCATCTCGGTGCCGGAAGACTATCTGCTCGGCCGCGTGCTGGCGAAGAACGTCGTCGACGGCGACACCGGCGAAGTGATCGCGAGCGCGAACGACGAAGTCACGGAAAGCGTGCTCGAGAAGCTGCGCGAAGCGGACATCAAGGACATCCAGACGCTCTACACGAACGATCTGGACCAGGGTCCGTACATCTCGTCGACGCTGCGTGTCGACGAAACGACCGACAAGACGGCCGCGCGCATCGCGATCTACCGCATGATGCGTCCGGGCGAGCCGCCGACCGAAGAAGCGGTCGAGGCGCTGTTCAACCGTCTGTTCTACAGCGAAGAAGCGTACGACTTGTCGAAGGTCGGCCGCATGAAGTTCAACCGCCGCGTCGGCCGTGACGAGATCGTCGGCCCGATGACGCTGCAGGACGACGACATCCTCGCGACGATCAAGATCCTCGTCGAGCTGCGCAACGGCAAGGGCGAAGTGGACGACATCGACCACCTCGGCAACCGTCGCGTGCGTTGCGTCGGCGAACTGGCGGAAAACCAGTTCCGCGCGGGTCTCGTGCGTGTCGAGCGCGCGGTCAAGGAACGCCTCGGCCAGGCCGAAAGCGAAAACCTGATGCCGCACGACCTGATCAACTCGAAGCCGATTTCGTCGGCGATCCGCGAGTTCTTCGGTTCGTCGCAGCTGTCGCAGTTCATGGACCAGACCAACCCGCTGTCGGAAATCACGCACAAGCGCCGTGTTTCCGCACTGGGCCCGGGCGGTCTGACGCGCGAACGCGCAGGCTTCGAAGTGCGTGACGTGCACCCGACCCACTATGGCCGCGTGTGCCCGATCGAAACGCCGGAAGGTCCGAACATCGGTCTGATCAACTCGCTCGCACTGTACGCGCACCTGAACGAGTACGGCTTCCTCGAGACGCCGTACCGCAAGGTCGTGGACAGCAAGGTGACCGACCAGATCGACTACCTGTCGGCGATCGAGGAAGGCCGCTACATGATCGCGCAGGCGAACGCCGCGATCGACGAAAACGGCACGCTGATCGACGAACTCGTGTCGTCGCGTGAAGCCGGCGAAACGATGATGGTCACGCCGGACCGTATCCAGTACATGGACGTCGCGCCGTCGCAGATCGTGTCGGTTGCAGCTTCGCTGATCCCGTTCCTCGAGCACGACGATGCGAACCGTGCGCTGATGGGTTCGAACATGCAGCGTCAGGCCGTGCCGTGTCTGCGTCCGGAAAAGCCGGTCGTCGGTACGGGCATCGAGCGCACCTGCGCGGTCGACTCGGGCACGACGGTCCAGGCGTTCCGCGGCGGCGTCGTCGACTACGTCGACGCAGGCCGTATCGTGATTCGCGTGAACGACGACGAAGCGGTCGCGGGTGAAGTCGGTGTCGACATCTACAACCTGATCAAGTACACGCGTTCGAACCAGAACACGAACATCAACCAGCGTCCGATCGTGAAGATGGGCGACAAGGTCTCGCGCGGCGACGTGCTGGCCGACGGCGCCTCGACGGACCTGGGCGAGCTCGCGCTCGGCCAGAACATGCTGATCGCGTTCATGCCGTGGAACGGCTACAACTTCGAAGACTCGATCCTGATCTCGGAGAAGGTCGTTGCGGACGATCGCTACACGTCGATCCACATCGAAGAGCTGAACGTCGTTGCACGCGACACGAAGCTCGGGCCGGAAGAAATCACGCGCGACATCTCGAACCTGGCGGAAGTCCAGCTCGGCCGTCTCGACGAATCGGGCATCGTGTACATCGGTGCTGAAGTCGAAGCGGGCGACGTGCTGGTCGGCAAGGTCACGCCGAAGGGCGAGACCCAGCTGACGCCGGAAGAGAAGCTGCTGCGCGCGATCTTCGGCGAGAAGGCTTCGGACGTGAAGGACACGTCGCTGCGCGTGCCGTCGGGCATGAGCGGCACCGTGATCGACGTCCAGGTGTTCACGCGTGAAGGCATCCAGCGCGACAAGCGCGCGCAACAGATCATCGACGACGAACTGAAGCGCTACCGTCTCGACCTGAACGACCAGCTGCGCATCGTGGAAGGCGACGCGTTCCAGCGTCTCGCACGCATGCTGGTGGGCAAGGTCGCGAACGGCGGTCCGAAGAAGCTCGCGAAGGGCACGAAGATCGACCAGGCTTACCTGGAAGACCTCGACCACTACCACTGGTTCGACATCCGCCTCGCGGACGACGAAGCAGCGGCATCGCTCGAAGCGATCAAGAACTCGATCGAAGAGAAGCGTCACCAGTTCGACCTCGCGTTCGAAGAGAAGCGCAAGAAGCTCACGCAAGGCGACGAACTGCCGCCGGGCGTGCTGAAGATGGTCAAGGTGTACCTCGCGGTCAAGCGTCGCCTGCAGCCTGGCGACAAGATGGCGGGCCGTCACGGTAACAAGGGTGTCGTGTCGAAGATCGTCCCGATCGAAGACATGCCGTACATGGCCGACGGCCGTCCGGCAGACGTCGTGCTGAACCCGCTGGGCGTTCCGTCGCGGATGAACGTGGGTCAGGTTCTGGAAGTGCACCTCGGCTGGGCCGCGAAGGGCCTCGGCTGGCGTATCGGCGAAATGCTGCAGCGTCAGGCGAAGATCGAGGAACTGCGCGTGTTCCTGACGAAGATCTACAACGAGTCGGGCCGCCAGGAAGACCTGGAAAGCTTCACCGACGACGAGATCCTCGAACTCGCGAAGAACCTGCGCGAAGGCGTGCCGTTTGCAACGCCGGTGTTCGACGGTGCGACCGAGGAAGAAATGGGCAAGATGCTCGACCTCGCGTTCCCGGACGACATCGCGGAACAGCTCGGCATGAACCCGTCGAAGAACCAGGTTCGCCTGTACGACGGCCGCACGGGTGAAATGTTCGAACGTCGCGTGACGCTCGGCTACATGCACTACCTGAAGCTGCACCACTTGGTCGACGACAAGATGCACGCACGTTCGACCGGCCCGTACTCGCTCGTCACGCAGCAGCCGCTGGGTGGTAAGGCGCAGTTCGGTGGCCAGCGTTTCGGTGAAATGGAAGTGTGGGCACTCGAAGCGTACGGCGCGTCCTACGTGCTGCAGGAAATGCTGACGGTGAAGTCGGACGACGTGACCGGCCGGACGAAGGTTTACGAGAACCTCGTCAAGGGCGATCACGTGATCGATGCAGGCATGCCGGAATCCTTCAACGTGCTCGTGAAGGAAATCCGCTCGCTCGGTATCGACATCGATCTCGACCGCAATTAATCGGACTACGGAGAGAAGGCAATGAAAGCTCTGCTCGATCTATTCAAGCAAGTCCAACAGGAAGAAGTTTTCGACGCGATCAAGATCGGTCTGGCCTCGCCGGACAAGATCCGCTCGTGGTCGTTCGGCGAAGTGAAGAAGCCGGAGACCATCAACTACCGTACGTTCAAGCCGGAACGCGATGGTCTGTTCTGCGCGAAGATCTTCGGGCCGATCAAGGACTACGAGTGCCTGTGCGGCAAGTACAAGCGCCTGAAGCACCGCGGCGTGATCTGCGAGAAGTGCGGCGTCGAAGTGACGCTGGCGAAGGTGCGTCGCGAACGGATGGGCCACATCGAGCTGGCCTCGCCGGTCGCGCACATCTGGTTCCTGAAGTCGCTGCCGTCGCGTCTGGGCATGGTGCTCGACATGACGCTGCGCGACATCGAACGCGTGCTGTACTTCGAAGCATACGTGGTGATCGAACCGGGCATGACGCCGCTGAAGGCGCGGCAGATCATGACCGAAGAGGATTACTACAACAAGGTCGAGGAATACGGCGACGAATTCCGTGCCGAGATGGGCGCGGAAGGCGTGCGTGAACTGCTGCGTGCGATCAACATCGACGAGCAGGTCGAGACGCTGCGCACCGAGCTGAAGAACACCGGCTCGGAAGCGAAGATCAAGAAGTACGCGAAGCGCCTGAAGGTCCTCGAGGCATTCCAGCGCTCGGGCATCAAGCCCGAGTGGATGATCCTCGAAGTGCTGCCGGTGCTGCCGCCGGAACTGCGTCCGCTCGTGCCGCTGGACGGCGGCCGTTTCGCGACGTCGGACCTGAACGACCTGTATCGCCGCGTGATCAACCGTAACAACCGGTTGAAGCGTCTGCTCGAGCTGAAGGCACCTGAAATCATCGTCCGCAACGAAAAGCGGATGCTGCAGGAAGCCGTCGACTCGCTGCTCGACAACGGTCGTCGCGGCAAGGCGATGACGGGCGCGAACAAGCGTCCGCTGAAGTCGCTCGCCGACATGATCAAGGGCAAGGGCGGTCGTTTCCGTCAGAACCTGCTGGGCAAGCGCGTCGACTACTCGGGCCGTTCGGTCATCGTGGTCGGCCCGACGCTGAAGCTGCACCAGTGCGGTCTGCCGAAGCTGATGGCGCTCGAGCTGTTCAAGCCGTTCATCTTCAACAAGCTGGAAGTGATGGGCGTCGCGACGACCATCAAGGCTGCGAAGAAGGAAGTCGAGAACCAGACGCCGGTGGTGTGGGACATCCTCGAAGAGGTGATCCGCGAGCACCCGGTGATGCTGAACCGTGCGCCGACGCTGCACCGTCTCGGTATTCAGGCGTTCGAGCCGGTGCTGATCGAAGGCAAGGCAATTCAGCTGCACCCGCTCGTCTGCGCGGCGTTCAACGCCGACTTCGACGGTGACCAGATGGCCGTTCACGTGCCGCTGTCGCTCGAAGCGCAGATGGAAGCGCGTACGCTGATGCTGGCGTCGAACAACGTGCTGTTCCCGGCCAACGGCGATCCGTCGATCGTGCCGTCGCAGGATATCGTGCTGGGTCTGTACTACGCGACCCGCGAAGCGATCAACGGCAAGGGCGAAGGCCTGTCGTTCACCGGCGTGTCGGAAGTGATCCGCGCGTACGAGAACAAGGAAGTCGAGCTGGCCTCGCGCGTCAACGTGCGGATCACCGAAATGGTCCGCAACGAGGACACGTCGGAAGGCGCGCCGGAATTCGTGCCGAAGATCTCGCTGTACGCGACGACCGTCGGTCGCGCGATCCTGTCGGAGATCCTGCCGCACGGCCTGCCGTTCTCGGTGCTGAACAAGCCGCTGAAGAAGAAGGAAATCTCGCGCCTGATCAACACCGCATTCCGCAAGTGCGGTCTGCGTGCGACGGTCGTGTTCGCCGACCAGCTGATGCAGTCGGGTTTCCGCCTCGCGACGCGTGCCGGCATTTCGATCTGCGTGGACGACATGCTCGTGCCGCCGCAGAAGGAAACGATCGTCGGCGACGCCGCGAAGAAGGTGAAGGAGTACGACCGCCAGTACATGTCGGGTCTCGTCACCGCGCAGGAACGCTACAACAACGTGGTCGACATCTGGTCGGCAACGTCGGAAGCGGTCGGCAAGGCGATGATGGAGCAGCTGTCGACGGAGCCGGTGACGGACCGCGACGGCAACGAGACGCGCCAGGAGTCGTTCAACTCGATCTACATGATGGCCGACTCGGGCGCCCGGGGTTCGGCGGTGCAGATTCGTCAGCTGGCCGGTATGCGAGGCCTGATGGCGAAGCCGGACGGCTCGATTATCGAGACGCCGATTACCGCGAACTTCCGCGAAGGCCTGAACGTGTTGCAGTACTTCATCTCGACCCACGGTGCACGTAAGGGTCTGGCTGATACGGCACTGAAGACCGCGAACTCGGGTTACCTGACGCGTCGTCTCGTCGACGTCACGCAGGATCTGGTGGTGGTCGAGGACGATTGCGGCACGTCGAACGGCGTCGCGATGAAGGCGCTGGTCGAAGGCGGTGAAGTCGTCGAAGCGCTGCGCGACCGTATCCTCGGCCGCGTTGCGGTCGCGGACGTCGTGAACCCGGAAACGCAGGAAACGCTGTACGAATCGGGCACGCTGCTCGACGAAACGGCGGTCGAGGAAATCGAACGCCTCGGCATCGACGAAGTGCGCGTGCGCACGCCGCTGACCTGCGAAACGCGTTACGGTCTGTGCGCGGCCTGCTACGGCCGTGACCTCGGCCGCGGCTCGCTCGTGAACGTCGGCGAAGCAGTCGGCGTGATCGCGGCACAGTCGATCGGTGAACCGGGCACGCAGCTGACGATGCGTACGTTCCACATCGGTGGTGCGGCATCGCGTGCGGCAGTGGCGTCGTCGGTCGAAGCGAAGAGCAACGGTATCGTGCGTTTCACGGCGACGATGCGTTACGTCACCAACGCGAAGGGCGAGCAGATCGTCATTTCGCGTTCGGGCGAGGCGCTGATCACCGACGATTTCGGTCGCGAGCGCGAGCGTCACAAAGTGCCGTACGGCGCGACGCTGCTGCAACTCGACGGTGCGACGATCAAGGCCGGCACGCAGCTGGCGACGTGGGACCCGATGACGCGTCCGATCATCACCGAGTACGGTGGTACGGTGAAGTTCGAGAACGTCGAGGAAGGCGTGACCGTCGCGAAGCAGATCGACGACGTGACCGGCCTGTCGACGCTGGTCGTGATCGACGTGAAGCGTCGTGGTTCGCAAGCTTCGAAGAGCGTGCGTCCGCAGGTGAAACTGCTCGACGCGAACGGCGACGAAGTGAAGATCCCGGGCACGGAGCACGCAGTGCAGATCGGCTTCCAGGTCGGCGCACTGATCACCGTGAAGGACGGCCAGCAAGTGCAGGTGGGTGAAGTGCTTGCACGTATCCCGACCGAAGCGCAGAAGACGCGTGACATTACCGGCGGTCTGCCGCGGGTGGCGGAACTGTTCGAAGCGCGTTCGCCGAAGGATGCCGGCATTCTCGCGGAAGTCACCGGTACGACGTCGTTCGGCAAGGACACGAAGGGCAAGCAGCGTCTCGTCATCACGGACCTCGAAGGCAATCAGCACGAGTTCCTGATCGCGAAGGAAAAGCAGGTCCTGGTCCACGATGCTCAGGTCGTCAACAAGGGCGAAATGATCGTGGACGGCCCGGCCGATCCGCACGACATCCTGCGTCTGCAGGGTATCGAGGCGCTGTCGCGCTACATCGTCGACGAAGTGCAGGACGTGTATCGTCTGCAGGGCGTGAAGATCAACGACAAGCACATCGAGGTGATCGTTCGCCAGATGCTGCGTCGTGTGCAGATCACCGACAACGGTGATACGCGCTTCATCCCGGGCGAACAGGTCGAGCGTTCCGACATGCTGGACGAGAACGATCGCATGATCGCCGAGGGCAAGCGCCCGGCTTCGTACGACAACGTGCTCCTCGGTATCACGAAGGCGTCGCTGTCGACCGACTCGTTCATCTCCGCGGCATCGTTCCAGGAAACGACCCGCGTGCTGACCGAAGCGGCGATCATGGGCAAGCGCGACGATCTGCGCGGCCTGAAGGAAAACGTGATCGTCGGCCGTCTGATCCCGGCCGGTACGGGTCTCGCGTTCCACAAGGCACGCAAGGCGAAGGAGATGTCCGACCGCGAGCGTTTCGACCAGATCGCAGCGGAAGAGGCATTCGACTTCGGTACGCCGAGCGCGCCGGCGGAAGAGCCGCAACACCCGGCAGCCGAGTAAGCGCGGGCGGCGCGAGCCGCCTCACGCTGCCGTATTCGCTGTCATCGAAACCGCCCGGTCCGCCGGGCGGTTTTTTTTATCCGTCGTTCACGTGCATGACGGGCTTGCCGCACGGTCGCGCAGGCCCGTCATTCGCGCGCTCGAACCCTGTCCGATCGGCCAACGTTGCACGATTCGCCGCGCGCTGCGCGAGCGGGTTGTTAAAATTGCGGTCATCCTTCCGCCGTCCTCGTTCTCACTCATGTCCCGCGCCCTCGAAATCCTCGACGAAGTTTTTGGTTATTCCGCCTTTCGCGGCCAGCAGGGCGAGATCGTCGAACACGTCGCCGGCGGCGGCGATTGCCTCGTGCTGATGCCGACGGGCGGCGGCAAGTCGCTGTGCTACCAGATCCCGGCGCTGCTGCGCCGCGAGGCCGGGCAGGGCGCGGGCATCGTGGTGTCGCCGCTGATCGCGCTGATGCAGGACCAGGTCGCCGCGCTGAGCGAAGTCGGCGTGCGCGCGGCCTACCTGAACTCGACACTGTCGGGCGCCGAGGCCGCGGCGACCGAGCGCGCGTTGCGCGAGGGCGAGATCGACCTGCTGTACGTCGCGCCCGAGCGGCTGATGACGGGCCGCTTCCTCGACCTGCTCGAGCGCGCGAAGATCGGCCTGTTCGCGATCGACGAGGCGCACTGCGTGTCGCAGTGGGGGCATGACTTCCGTCCCGAATACATCCAGCTGTCGGTGCTGCACGAACGCTTCCCGTCGGTGCCGCGCATCGCGCTGACGGCCACTGCCGACGCGATCACGCGCGACGAGATCATCCATCGCCTTGCGCTCGACGACGCGCGCGTGTTCGTGTCGAGCTTCGATCGCCCGAACATCCGTTACCGGATCGTCGAGAAAGACAACGCGCGTTCGCAGCTGCTCGACTTCATCCGCGCGGAACACACGAACGCGGACGGCACGACCGACGCGGGCGTCGTCTACTGCCTGTCGCGCCGCAAGGTCGAGGAAACGGCCGAATGGCTGAAGGCTCAGGGTGTGCGCGCGCTGCCGTATCACGCGGGGATGGAGTTCGAGGTACGGCAGAAGCACCAGGAAATGTTCCAGCGCGAGGAAGGCATCGTGATGTGCGCCACGATCGCGTTCGGCATGGGCATCGACAAGCCGGATGTGCGCTTTGTCGCGCACCTCGATTTGCCGAAGAGCGTCGAGGGCTACTACCAGGAAACCGGCCGTGCGGGCCGCGACGGGATGCCGGCGAACGCGTGGATGGCGTATGGGCTCGGCGACGTCGTCCAGCAGCGCAAGATGATCGACGAGTCCGATGCGGACGACGCGCACAAGCGCGTGCAGACGTCGAAGCTCGACGCGTTGCTCGGGTTGTGCGAGACGATCTCGTGCCGGCGCGTGCGGCTCCTCAACTATTTCGGCGAGGCGAGCCAGCCGTGCGGCAACTGCGACACGTGCCTCGAACCGCCCGATTCATGGGACGCGACGCGCGAGGCGCAGATGGCGCTGTCATGCGTATTCCGCGCGCAGCGCGCGAGCGGCTTCAATTTCGGCTCGAGCCATCTGATCGAGATCCTGCGCGGCGGCCGCACGGAGAAAGTGTTGCAGCGCGGCCACGACCAGCTCAGCACGTTCGGGATCGGCGCATCGCTCTCCGAACCCGAGTGGCGCGCGATTTTCCGGCAACTCGTCGCGTACGGCTATCTCGCGGTCGACCATGGCGGCTTCGGCGCGCTGATGCTGACCGAGGCCGCGAAGCCGGTGCTGAAGAACGAGGAGAAGGTCACGCTGCGCCGCTACGTGAAGCCGCAGCGCACGCGCCAGTCGTCGAGCCGCAGCGGCACGCGCGTCGACCCGACGGCCGGCATGGGCACGCGCGAGCGCGCACGCTGGGACGCGCTGCGCGCGTGGCGCGCGGAAACCGCGAAGTCCGACGGCGTGCCGGCCTACGTGATCTTCCACGATGCGACGCTGGCCGAAATCGCGCGCAACGCGCCGGAGACGATCGACGACCTGCGCCATATCCCCGGCATGGGCGTGCGCAAGCTCGAACGCTTCGGCGACGAGATCATCGACGTCGTCGAATCGGCGTGACACAGGTGTTCCGACCCTTCCGGTAAACCGCCCGCGCGGCTGGCAAATCACGCAAGCCGTTGACTTAGTTGGCATTTCCGGAATATCATGCTGGGTTCCGGTATTCGGTGGGCCGTGTCGCGTTCGAAAGCTCGCACCCGATTCGCCGGTTCGGAAGTCAACTGTGCGTCGATTCTCGCTTTGCCCGAAATCGATGTGCAGATTTTGTTCAATTTCAGGAATAAACAATGCCAACCATCAACCAACTGGTTCGCAAAGGCCGTCAGTCGGAAACGACGAAGAGCAAGAGCCCGGCCCTGCAGGACTGCCCCCAGCGTCGCGGCGTGTGCACCCGTGTGTACACGACGACGCCGAAGAAGCCGAACTCGGCACTCCGTAAGGTCGCCAAGGTTCGTCTGACGAACGGCTTCGAAGTGATTTCGTACATCGGCGGTGAAGGCCACAACCTGCAGGAACACTCGGTTGTGCTGATCCGCGGCGGCCGTGTGAAGGACTTGCCGGGTGTGCGTTACCACATGGTTCGCGGCTCGCTGGATACCCAGGGCGTCAAGGACCGTAAGCAAGCGCGCTCGAAGTACGGCGCGAAGCGTGCAAAGGCTGCCAAGTAAGCAGTTTTTGATCAGGGATCGCCGCAGGGCGGTCAAGGCGGGAGTGCCGGATTGCCGGTGCTGTCGAGTAAGTGGTCACCCGGCCAAGCTGGTTAGTCGTGAAGATGTGATCGGGTTTGTTGGTGGCCGCGGAGCTGGAACCAGCTCCAACTGAACAAGTAAAGGAAGAATCATGCCGCGTCGTCGCGAAGTCCCCAAGCGGGAAGTGTTGCCGGATCCGAAGTTCGGCAACGTTGATGTTGCCAAGTTCATGAACATGCTGATGCTGTCCGGCAAGAAGTCGGTTGCAGAGCGCATCGTTTATGGCGCATTCGAACAAATCCAGACCAAGGGTGGCAAGGACCCGCTGGAAGTGTTCACGGTTGCGCTCAACAACGTGAAGCCGGTGGTCGAAGTGAAGAGCCGCCGCGTTGGTGGTGCCAACTATCAAGTTCCGGTCGAAGTGCGCCCGTCGCGTCGTATGGCATTGGCGATGCGCTGGCTGCGTGAGGCTGCGAAGAAGCGCAGCGAGAAGTCGATGGCTCTGCGCCTGGCAGGTGAACTCTCCGAAGCGGCCGAAGGCCGTGGCGGCGCGATGAAGAAGCGCGATGAAGTTCACCGCATGGCAGAAGCCAACCGCGCGTTCTCGCATTTCCGTTTCTAAGCGCCTGGCTGGGCTGTTTGCGGAAATAAATTCCGGGCGGGTGCGCTTTTCAGGCGCCTCGCCCGTTTGTGTTGAAGCATGATGCAGCTGGGCTGCATCATGTCATCCCAGTAGAGGATCAAAGTGGCTCGCAAGACTCCTATCGAGCGCTACCGCAATATCGGTATTAGCGCTCACATCGACGCCGGCAAAACGACGACGACCGAGCGCATTCTGTTTTACACCGGTGTGAACCACAAGATCGGTGAAGTCCACGACGGCGCAGCAACGATGGACTGGATGGAGCAGGAACAAGAGCGTGGCATCACGATCACGTCCGCTGCTACCACGGCCTTCTGGAAGGGCATGGGCGGCAACTATCCGGAACACCGCATCAACATCATCGACACCCCGGGCCACGTCGACTTCACGATCGAAGTGGAGCGTTCGATGCGCGTGCTCGACGGCGCGTGCATGGTGTACTGCGCAGTGGGCGGCGTGCAGCCGCAGTCGGAAACGGTGTGGCGCCAGGCTAACAAGTACAAGGTGCCCCGTCTCGCGTTCGTCAACAAGATGGACCGTACCGGCGCGAACTTCTTCAAGGTCTACGACCAGCTCCGTCTGCGCCTGAAGGCGAACCCGGTTCCGGTCGTGGTGCCGATCGGCTCGGAAGAAAACTTCAAGGGCGTGGTCGACCTGATCAAGATGAAGGCGATCATTTGGGACGAAGCGTCGCAAGGCACGAAGTTCGACTACGTCGACATCCCGGCCGAGCTCGCCGAGACCTGCAAGGAATGGCGCGAAAAGATGGTCGAAGTGGCTGCTGAAGCCAGCGAAGACCTGATGAACAAGTACCTGGAAGAAGGCGATCTGCCGGAAGCCGACATCGTCAAGGCGCTGCGCGACCGTACGATCGCGTGCGAAATCCAGCCGATGCTGTGCGGTACCGCGTTCAAGAACAAGGGCGTGCAGCGTATGCTCGACGCCGTGATCGACTTCCTGCCGTCGCCGGTCGACATTCCGCCGGTCAAGGGCGAGCTCGAAAACGGTGAAGAAGCAGAGCGCAAGGCGTCGGACGAAGAGAAGTTCTCGTCGCTCGCGTTCAAGATCATGACCGACCCGTTCGTCGGCCAGCTGATCTTCTTCCGTGTGTACTCGGGCGTCGTCAATTCGGGCGACACGCTGCTGAACTCGACCAAGGGCAAGAAGGAACGCCTCGGCCGGATTCTGCAGATGCACGCGAACCAGCGTGAAGAAATCAAGGAAGTCCGTGCAGGCGACATCGCTGCTGCGGTCGGCCTGAAGGAAGCGACCACGGGCGACACGCTGTGCGACCCGGCGAACCCGATCGTTCTCGAACGCATGGTGTTCCCGGAGCCGGTGATTTCGCAGGCTGTCGAGCCGAAGACCAAGGCTGACCAGGAAAAGATGGGCCTCGCGCTGAACCGTCTGGCGCAGGAAGATCCGTCGTTCCGCGTGCAGACCGACGAAGAGTCGGGCCAGACCATCATTTCGGGCATGGGCGAGCTCCACCTCGAAATTCTGGTCGACCGGATGAAGCGTGAATTCGGCGTGGAAGCGACCGTCGGCAAGCCGCAGGTTGCATACCGCGAAACGATCCGTTCGACGGCGAAGGACGTCGACGGCAAGTTCGTCAAGCAGTCGGGTGGTCGCGGCCAGTACGGTCACGCGGTCATTACGCTCGAGCCGAACGAACAAGGCAAGGGCTACGAGTTCTTCGACGAGATCAAGGGTGGTGTGATTCCGCGTGAATACATCCCGGCGGTCGACAAGGGTATCCAGGACACGCTGAAGTCGGGCGTGCTGGCTGGCTTCCCGGTCGTCGACGTGAAGGTTCACCTGACGTTCGGTTCGTACCACGACGTTGACTCGAACGAAAACGCGTTCCGCATGGCCGGTTCGATGGCGTTCAAGGAAGCGATGCGCAAGGCGAACCCGGTCGTCCTCGAGCCGATGATGGCTGTCGAAGTCGAGACGCCGGAAGACTACATGGGCAACGTGATGGGCGACCTGTCGGGCCGTCGCGGTATCGTCCAGGGCATGGAAGACATGGTTGGCGGCGGCAAGATCGTTCGCGCCGAAGTGCCGCTGTCGGAAATGTTCGGTTACTCGACGTCGCTGCGTTCGCTGACGCAAGGTCGTGCAACGTACACGATGGAGTTCAAGCACTACGCTGAAGCTCCGCGCAACGTTGCTGAAGCGATCATCAGCGCGAAGTCGAAGTAAATCTGCAGCTACCAACCGATATTTTTTGAAAGAAGAGAATCATGGCAAAAGGTAAATTTGAGCGGACCAAGCCGCACGTCAACGTTGGTACGATTGGTCACGTTGACCACGGCAAGACGACGCTGACGGCAGCGATCACGACGGTGCTGACGAAGAAGTTCGGCGGCGAAGCGAAGGCTTACGACCAGATCGACGCGGCACCGGAAGAAAAGGCGCGCGGCATCACGATCAACACGGCACACGTCGAGTACGAAACGGCTAACCGCCACTACGCACACGTCGACTGCCCGGGCCACGCTGACTATGTGAAGAACATGATCACGGGCGCGGCACAGATGGACGGCGCGATCCTGGTTTGCTCGGCAGCAGACGGCCCGATGCCGCAGACGCGTGAGCACATCCTGCTGGCACGTCAGGTTGGCGTTCCGTACATCATCGTGTTCCTGAACAAGTGCGACATGGTGGACGACGCTGAACTGCTCGAGCTGGTCGAGATGGAAGTTCGCGAACTCCTGTCGAAGTACGACTTCCCGGGCGACGACACGCCGATCGTGAAGGGTTCGGCCAAGCTGGCGCTGGAAGGCGACACGGGCGAGCTGGGCGAAGTGGCGATCATGAGCCTGGCAGACGCGCTGGACACGTACATCCCGACGCCGGAGCGTGCAGTTGACGGCGCGTTCCTGATGCCGGTGGAAGACGTGTTCTCGATCTCGGGCCGTGGTACGGTGGTGACGGGTCGTGTCGAGCGCGGCATCGTGAAGGTCGGCGAAGAAATCGAAATCGTCGGTATCAAGCCGACGGTGAAGACGACCTGCACGGGCGTTGAAATGTTCCGCAAGCTGCTGGACCAAGGTCAGGCAGGCGACAACGTCGGTATCCTGCTGCGCGGCACGAAGCGTGAAGACGTGGAGCGTGGCCAGGTTCTGGCGAAGCCGGGTTCGATCACGCCGCACACGCACTTCACGGCTGAAGTGTACGTGCTGAGCAAGGACGAAGGCGGCCGTCACACGCCGTTCTTCAACAACTACCGTCCGCAGTTCTACTTCCGTACGACGGACGTGACGGGCTCGATCGAGCTGCCGAAGGACAAGGAAATGGTGATGCCGGGCGACAACGTGTCGATCACGGTGAAGCTGATCGCTCCGATCGCGATGGAAGAAGGTCTGCGCTTCGCAATCCGCGAAGGCGGCCGTACCGTCGGCGCCGGCGTCGTCGCCAAGATCATCGAGTAATATCGACGATCCGCGGATCCCTCCGGGGTCCGCGATTCCACGGTAGGCAGTCGTACCGTCGAAACCGGGTGTCCAGTTCGATCTGGCACCCGGTTTTTCTTTGTGGCGTGCGCGTTGCCGTATTGACAAACGCACACCACCGCTTCGATTTTTCGTGTAGAATCGCGGGCTTAGCAGTGGAAGTACCGTTCGGGACCGGGCGCCTCGCTCCCCGCAGGCAACAGGTTTCGCGTTCTTTTAGTGTCCGGCGATGCAACATCGCCTCGCTCTTTTCAAGGAATCGTCATGCAGCAACAGAAAATCCGCATTCGCCTGAAGGCTTTCGACTATCGTCTGATCGATCAATCGGCTGCCGAGATCGTCGATACCGCGAAGCGGACTGGCGCAATCGTCCGTGGCCCGGTGCCGCTGCCGACGCGCATCCAGCGTTTTGACATCCTGCGTTCGCCGCACGTCAACAAGACGTCGCGCGATCAGCTCGAAATCCGTACCCACCAGCGCCTGATGGACATCGTCGATCCGACCGACAAGACGGTTGACGCGCTGATGAAGCTCGACCTGCCGGCTGGCGTCGACGTGGAAATCAAGCTGCAGTAAGGCTTTCGGCGCCTCCCGGCGTGCCGGGCGGTGCTAAGTCTTTGTATTGCTTGCGGAAATCGAGAAGTCGGGCTATACTGCTTGGCTTTTCGCGTATTCGCGTAAAAAAGTTGGGCCTTGCGTGCCCGGCATTTTGTAAATCAGCCCCGACCAATCGCAGTCGGGAATGGAGAAAATGATGAGCCTTGGACTCGTAGGTCGCAAGGTTGGCATGACCCGTATCTTCACGGCTGAAGGGGATTCGATTCCCGTCACCGTGCTGGACGTGTCGGACAACCGCGTGACGCAGATCAAGACTGTTGAAACCGACGGCTACACGGCCGTGCAGGTTGCATTCGGCTCCCGCCGCGCATCGCGCGTGACGAAGCCGCTGGCAGGTCATCTCGCCAAAGCCGGTGTCGAAGCCGGTGAAATCCTCAAGGAATTCCGCATTGACGCGGCCAAGGCAGCTGAGCTGTCGAATGGCGCCGTGGTCGGTGCTGATCTTTTCGAAGTAGGCCAGAAGGTCGACGTGCAAGGCGTGTCGATCGGTAAGGGCTACGCCGGTACGATCAAGCGTTACAACTTCTCCTCCGGCCGTGCTACCCACGGTAACTCGCGCTCGCACAACGTGCCGGGCTCGATCGGTATGGCGCAGGATCCGGGTCGCGTTTTCCCGGGTAAGCGCATGACGGGTCACCTCGGTGACGTTACGGTGACGGTGCAGAACCTCGAAATCGCTCGTATCGACGCAGAGCGCAAGCTGCTGCTCGTCAAGGGCGCGATTCCGGGCGCGAAGGGCGGCAAGGTTTTCGTGACGCCGGCCGTCAAGACCAAGGGGGCGAAATAATGGAACTCAAGCTCCTGAACGAAAATGGTCAGGAAGGTGCAGTGGTCAACGCGTCGGACGTCGTGTTCGGTCGTGACTACAACGAAGCGCTGATCCACCAGGTCGTCGTCGCGTACCAGGCGAATGCTCGCCAGGGTAACCGCGCACAGAAGGACCGCGAGCAAGTCAAGCACACCACCAAGAAGCCGTGGCGTCAGAAGGGTACGGGCCGCGCTCGTGCCGGTATGTCGTCGAGCCCGTTGTGGCGTGGCGGTGGTCGCATCTTCCCGAACTCGCCGGAAGAAAACTTCTCGCACAAGGTCAACAAGAAGATGCATCGCGCAGGTCTCTGCTCGATCTTCTCGCAGCTGGCCCGCGAAGGCCGTCTGTCGGTCGTCGAGGACATCATCCTCGAAGCGCCGAAGACCAAGCTGCTGGCTGACAAATTCAAGACCATGGGTCTCGACTCCGTTCTGATCATCACGGACACGGTCGACGAGAACCTGTACCTGGCTTCGCGCAACCTGCCGCACGTGGCGATTGTCGAGCCGCGCTACGCTGACCCGCTGTCGCTGATCTACTTCAAGAAAGTGCTGGTCACGAAGGCTGCGGTCGCCCAGATCGAGGAGTTGCTGTCATGAGCGAGATTCGCAAGAACGATCATCGTTTGATGCAGGTCCTGCTCGCACCGGTGATCTCGGAAAAGGCGACGCTGGTTGCCGACAAGAACGAGCAAGTCGTGTTCGAAGTCGCACCGGATGCCACGAAGCAGGAAGTGAAGGCGGCTGTCGAGCTGCTGTTCAAGGTTGAAGTTGATTCGGTCAACGTGCTGGTTCAGAAGGGCAAGCAAAAGCGCTTCGGCCGTTCGATGGGCCGCCGCAAGGACGTGAAGAAGGCGTACGTTTGCCTGAAGCCCGGCCAGGAAATCAACTTTGAAGCGGAGGCCAAGTAATCATGGCAATCGTGAAAGTTAAGCCGACATCGCCGGGTCGCCGCGCGATGGTCAAGGTGGTCAACAAGAACCTGCACCAGGGCAAGCCGTTCGCGGCACTGCTCGACTCGCAGAGCTCGACCGCCGGCCGTAACAACAACGGCCGTATCACCACGCGTCACAAGGGTGGTGGTCACAAGCAGCACTATCGTATCGTCGATTTCCGTCGCACGAAGGATGGCATTCCGGCAAAGGTCGAGCGTCTCGAGTACGACCCGAACCGTAGCGCGAACATCGCGCTGGTGCTCTACGCAGACGGCGAGCGTCGCTACATCATCGCCCCGAAGGGCCTGACCGTCGGCCAACAGCTGATGTCGGGTTCGGAAGCGCCGATCCGTGCAGGCAACACGCTGCCGATCCGCAACATTCCGGTCGGTACGACGATCCACTGCATCGAGATGCTGCCGGGCAAGGGCGCGCAAATGGCGCGTTCGGCTGGCACGTCGGCCATGCTGCTGGCACGTGAAGGCGTCTACGCGCAGGTTCGTCTGCGTTCGGGCGAAATCCGCCGCGTGCACATCGAGTGCCGTGCAACGATCGGTGAAGTCGGTAACGAAGAGCATAGCCTGCGCCAAATCGGCAAGGCTGGCGCGAACCGCTGGCGCGGTATCCGCCCGACGGTGCGTGGCGTTGCGATGAACCCGGTTGATCACCCGCACGGTGGTGGTGAGGGCAAGACGGCTGCAGGTCGCGACCCGGTGAGCCCGTGGGGTACGCCGGCTAAGGGTTACCGCACCCGCAGCAACAAGCGCACGACGACGATGATCGTCCAGCGCCGTCACAAGCGTTAAGGAGTAGGCAATGGCACGTTCTGTAAAAAAAGGTCCGTTCTGCGACGCCCATTTGCTGAAGAAAGTTGAGGCGGCTGCAGCTTCGCGCGACAAAAAGCCGATCAAGACCTGGTCGCGTCGCTCGACGATTCTGCCGGATTTCATCGGCCTGACGATCGCTGTTCACAACGGCCGTCAACACGTTCCGGTGTACATCTCGGAAAACATGGTCGGCCACAAGCTTGGCGAGTTCGCACTGACCCGTACGTTCAAGGGTCACGCGGCCGACAAGAAGGCCAAGAAATAAGGGGCAATCAAGATGGAAGTGAAAGCAATTCATCGCGGTGCCCGCATCTCGGCGCAAAAAACGCGCCTTGTGGCTGACCAGATCCGCGGTTTGCCGGTCGACAAGGCGCTGAACGTTCTGACGTTCTCGCCGAAGAAGGCGGCTGGCATCGTGAAGAAGGTTGTGCTGTCGGCAATCGCGAATGCGGAGCACAACGAAGGCGCTGATATCGACGAGCTCAAGATCAAGAGCATCTACGTCGACAAGGCGGCATCGCTCAAGCGTTTCACCGCGCGCGCCAAGGGCCGCGGTAACCGCATCGAGAAGCAATCCTGTCACATCACTGTGACGGTCGGGAATTAAGGAGCCATACGATGGGACAGAAAATTCATCCGACTGGCTTCCGCCTGGCTGTCAGCCGCAATTGGGCTTCGCGTTGGTACGCGAACAACAACAATTTCGCGGCGATGCTGCAGGAAGACATCGGTGTTCGTGAATACCTGAAGAAGAAGCTGAAGAACGCTTCGGTCGGTCGGGTGGTCATCGAGCGTCCGGCGAAGAACGCGCGCATCACGATTTACAGCTCGCGTCCGGGCGTCGTCATCGGCAAGAAGGGCGAGGATATCGAACAGCTGAAGACGGAACTGCAACGCCGCATGGGCGTGCCGGTTCACGTCAACATCGAAGAAATCCGCAAGCCGGAAACCGATGCGCAACTGATCGCTGACTCGATCACGCAACAGCTCGAGCGCCGGATCATGTTCCGTCGCGCGATGAAGCGTGCGATGCAGAACGCGATGCGTCTGGGTGCCCAAGGCATCAAGATCATGAGCGCGGGCCGTCTGAACGGTATCGAAATCGCTCGTACGGAGTGGTATCGCGAAGGTCGCGTGCCCCTTCACACGCTGCGTGCCGACATCGACTACGCGACCTCGGAAGCGAAGACGACCTACGGGATCATCGGCGTCAAGGTGTGGGTGTACAAGGGCGACACGCTCGGCCGCAATGACGCGCCGGTGGTCGAAGAAGTAGCCGAAGACAAGCGTCCGCGTCGCAATGCGCGTCCGGGCGACCGTCGTCCGCGCCGTGACGGCGAAGGCGGCGCTCCGGGTGCTCGTCGTGGCGCACCGCGCCGTGGCGCCGGCAAGCCCGAAGACGGCAAGACTGGAGAATAACGATGCTGCAACCGAAACGCAGAAAGTATCGTAAAGAGCAGAAGGGTCGTAACACCGGCAAGGCGACGCGCGGCAACGCAGTGTCGTTCGGTGAATTCGGTCTGAAGGCGATCGGTCGCGGTCGTTTGACCGCACGTCAGATTGAAGCGGCGCGTCGTGCAATGACGCGTCACATCAAGCGTGGCGGCCGCATCTGGATCCGGATCTTCCCGGACAAGCCGATTTCGCAAAAGCCGGCAGAAGTGCGTATGGGTAACGGTAAGGGTAACCCGGAGTACTACGTCGCCGAGATCCAGCCGGGCAAGATGCTCTATGAAATGGACGGCGTAACCGAAGAACTGGCACGCGAAGCGTTCCGTCTGGCTGCAGCCAAGCTGCCGCTGAAGACGGCATTCATCGTGCGCCAGCTCGGCGCCTAAGGAGAAAACATGAAGGCTTCCGAACTTCTCCAGAAAGACCAGGCCGCGCTCAACAAGGAGCTGGCGGACCTGCTGAAGGCGCAATTCGGCCTGCGCATGCAACTCGCGACCCAGCAGCTCACGAACACGAGCCAGCTGAAGAAGGTTCGTCGCGACATCGCACGTGTGCGGACCGTCATGACTCAGAAGGCGAACCAGAAATGAACGATAGCGTGAAAACCTCGCTGAAGCGGACGCTGGTCGGTCGGGTCGTCAGCAACAAGATGGACAAGACCGTCACCGTGCTGATCGAGCACCGCGTCAAGCACCCGATCTACGGCAAGTATGTCGTGCGCTCGAAGAAGTACCACGCGCATGATGAAGCGAACACCTGCAACGAAGGCGATCTCGTCGAAATCCAGGAAACTCGTCCTGTTTCGAAGACGAAGGCCTGGACGGTGTCGCGCCTCGTCGAAGCAGCTCGCGTCATCTAAGCGGGCAGAGCAGTAGGCAGTAACAAGCACTTCGCCACGAAGTGCTTGAAATCGCAAAGTTTTTGCTTGCGTGACCAGGGTTATTTGTTATAATCCTGGTCTTCCCTCTTTATGGGAGCCCCGTCGCGGGCGAAGTTGGTGGGGGAAGCGGACTGGCGCCAGCCTGTCCGAAAGATTCACCGAATTGCGATGGCGGGTTTCGTTTGCCGTCGCTGCTGTTCCAACCCAAGCAGCCGATTGGCTGACGGGACCAAGACTGACCGAATGCATCATGGTGGTGCAATCGGATTAAGTTGGGAAAGACAAACCATGATCCAGACCGAATCTCGGCTCGAAGTAGCCGACAACACGGGTGCACGTGAAGTCATGTGCATCAAGGTGCTCGGCGGCTCGAAGCGTCGTTATGCCGGCATTGGCGACATCATCAAGGTGACCGTCAAAGAAGCAACGCCGCGCGGGCGCGTGAAGAAAGGCGAAATCTACAACGCCGTGGTGGTCCGCACCGCCAAGGGTGTTCGCCGTCAAGACGGCTCGCTGATCAAGTTCGACGGCAACGCCGCTGTGCTTTTGAATAACAAGCTTGAGCCGATCGGCACCCGTATCTTCGGGCCGGTGACGCGTGAGCTGCGTAGCGAACGATTCATGAAGATCGTTTCGCTGGCGCCGGAAGTGCTGTAAGGAGTCGCGATGAACAAGATTCGCAAAGGTGACGAAGTCATCGTCGTCACTGGCAAAGACAAGGGCAAGCGCGGCGTCGTGCTGGCTGTCGGTGCAGAACATGTGACGGTTGAAGGTATCAACCTCGTCAAGAAGCATGTGAAGCCGAACCCGATGAAGGGTACGACGGGCGGCGTGGAAGCGAAGACGATGCCCCTGCATATTTCGAACGTCGCACTGGTCGACGCGAATGGCAAGGCGTCGCGTGTTGGCATCAAGGTCGAGGAAGGCAAGAAGGTTCGCTTCCTGAAGACGACCGGTGCCGTACTGAGCGCCTGACGCAGCGGAGTAAAAAATGGCTCGTTTTCAAGAGTTTTACAAAGAAAAGGTTGTGCCCGGCCTGATCGAGAAGTTCGGTTACAAGTCGGTCATGGAAGTGCCGCGCATCACCAAGATCACGCTGAACATGGGTCTTGGCGAAGCGATCGCTGACAAGAAGATCATCGAGAACGCCGTCGGCGACCTCACGAAGATCGCTGGTCAGAAGCCGGTCGTCACGAAGGCGCGCAAGGCAATCGCAGGCTTCAAGATCCGCCAGGGTTACCCGATCGGCGCGATGGTGACGCTGCGTGGCCAAGCGATGTACGAATTCCTCGACCGTTTCGTGACCGTTGCCCTGCCCCGCGTGCGTGACTTCCGCGGTGTGTCGGGTCGTGCCTTCGATGGCCGCGGCAACTACAACATCGGTGTGAAAGAGCAGATCATTTTCCCCGAAATCGACTACGACAAGATCGACGCACTGCGTGGGCTGAACATCAGCATCACGACGACTGCGAAGACCGACGACGAAGCAAAGGCTCTGCTCGCCAGCTTCAAGTTCCCGTTCAGAAACTGAGGTTACCGTGGCTAAACTGGCACTGATCGAACGTGAAAAGAAGCGCGCCCGCCTGGTCGCGAAGTTCGCAGCAAAGCGCGAAGCGCTGAAGGCGATCGTCGAAGACCAAAGCAAGTCGGAAGAAGAGCGCTACGAAGCACGCCTGGAGCTGCAGCAACTGCCCCGCAACGCAAACCCGACCCGCCAGCGTAACCGCTGCGCGATCACGGGCCGTCCGCGTGGCACGTTCCGTAAATTCGGCCTCGCGCGTAACAAGATTCGTGAAATCGCATTCCGTGGCGAGATTCCTGGCCTGACCAAGGCGAGCTGGTAATAGGAGAAACGTAAATGAGCATGAGTGATCCTATCGCCGATATGCTGACTCGCATCCGCAACGCGCAGATGGTCGAGAAGGTATCGGTTGCGATGCCCTCGTCGAAGGTCAAGGTTGCAATCGCGCAAGTCCTGAAGGACGAAGGTTATATCGACGATTTCGCCGTCAAGGCGGAAGGTGCGAAGTCCGAACTGAATATCGCGCTGAAGTACTACGCAGGTCGCCCGGTCATCGAACGCCTCGAGCGCGTGTCGAAGCCTGGTCTGCGCGTGTACCGCGGCCGTAACGACATTCCGCAGGTCATGAACGGCCTGGGCGTGGCAATCGTGTCGACGCCGAAGGGCGTGATGACCGACCGCAAGGCGCGCGCTACCGGCGTCGGCGGCGAAGTCATCTGCTACGTTGCTTAAAGCCGAGGAGAGAGAAACATGTCTCGAGTAGGTAAGAGCCCGATCGCGCTGCAAGGCGCGGAAGTCAAGCTGGCCGACGGTGCGATCACCGTCAAGGGCCCGCTGGGCACCATCACGCAAGCGATCAATCCGCTCGTGAACGTGGCGAACAACGACGGCACGCTGAATCTGTCGCCGGTCGACGAAAGCCGCGAAGCAAACGCACTGTCGGGCACGATGCGCGCGATCATCGCGAATGCCGTGCACGGCGTGACCAAGGGTTTCGAGCGCAAGCTGACGCTGGTTGGCGTCGGTTATCGTGCGCAAGCGCAAGGCGACAAGCTGAACCTGTCGCTGGGTTTCTCGCACCCGGTGGTGCACCAGATGCCGGAAGGCGTCAAGGCTGAAACCCCGACGCAAACCGAAATCGTGATCAAGGGGATCAACAAGCAACAAGTCGGTCAAGTGGCTGCGGAAGTCCGCGGTTACCGTCCGCCGGAGCCGTACAAGGGCAAGGGCGTGCGCTATTCCGACGAGGTTGTGATCCTCAAAGAAACGAAGAAGAAGTAAGGGTGCGCAATCATGGATAAGACTCAATCTCGCCTGCGCCGCGCTCGCCAGACGCGTATCAAGATCGCTGAGCTGCAGGTCGCGCGTCTCGCCGTGCATCGCACGAACACGCACATCTACGCTCAAGTGTTCTCGCCCTGCGGCACCAAGGTGCTCGCCAGCGCGTCGACGCTCGAAGCAGAAGTGCGCGCTGAACTGGCCGACAAGTCGGGCAAGGGCGGCAACGTTAATGCCGCGACGCTGATCGGCAAGCGTATTGCCGAGAAGGCAAAGGCTGCCGGCATCGAATCCGTCGCCTTCGACCGCTCGGGCTTCCGCTACCACGGCCGCGTCAAGGCGCTGGCTGAGGCAGCTCGCGAAGCTGGGCTCAAGTTCTAAGGAAGGAATTCGTCATGGCAAAGATGCAAGCGAAAGTTCAGGCTGACGAGCGCGACGACGGCCTTCGCGAAAAGATGATTTCGGTCAATCGCGTGACCAAGGTCGTGAAGGGTGGCCGTATTCTCGGCTTCGCCGCACTGACCGTGGTTGGCGACGGTGATGGCCGCATCGGTATGGGCAAGGGCAAGGCGAAGGAAGTGCCGGTCGCTGTCCAGAAGGCAATGGAACAAGCTCGCCGCAACATGTTCAAGGTGCCGCTCAAGAACGGCACGCTGCAGCACGAAGTGCACGGCAAGCATGGCGCATCCGCTGTCCTCCTCGCTCCGGCGAAGGCAGGTACGGGCGTGATCGCCGGCGGCCCGATGCGCGCAGTGTTCGACGTGATGGGCGTTCAGAACGTCGTGGCGAAGAGCCACGGTTCGACGAACCCGTACAACCTCGTTCGCGCCACGCTGGACGGTCTGCGCAAGCAGTCGACCCCGGCAGACATCGCGGCGAAGCGCGGCAAGTCCGTCGAAGATATTTTGGGCTAAGCCCGGGTGGTCACCATGTCTGAAAAAACTGTCAAGGTTCAGCTCGTCAAGAGCCTGATCGGGACCCGCGAATCGCACCGTGCGACCGTGCGTGGCCTGGGCCTGCGCCGACTCAACTCGGTTAGCGAGCTGCAGGATACGCCGGCGGTCCGCGGCATGATCAACAAGGTCTCGTACCTCGTTAAGGTCATCGCGTAAGCGGCCCTACGGATCAAGGAGTTGATATGGAATTGAATAACCTGAAGCCGGCCGCTGGTGCAAAGCACGCCAAGCGTCGTGTCGGCCGCGGCATCGGTTCGGGCCTCGGCAAGACGGCTGGCCGTGGTCACAAGGGTCAGAAATCGCGTTCGGGCGGCTTCCACAAAGTCGGTTTCGAAGGCGGTCAGATGCCTCTGCAACGTCGTCTGCCGAAGCGCGGCTTCACGTCGCTGACGAAGGAATTCGTCGGTGAAGTGCGCCTGGGCGACCTCGAGAAGCTGCCGGTCGATGAAATCGATCTGCTCGCACTGAAGCAAGCCGGCCTGGTCGGCGAGCTGACGAAGAGCGCAAAGATCATCGCGACGGGCGAACTGAAGCGCAAGATCGTCGTGAAGGGTCTCGGTGCCACCAAGGGTGCGCGCGCTGCGATCGAAGCGGCTGGCGGTTCGTTCGCCGAGTGACACGCGTAGCGCGTCGTTACTTGCATTCATCGGAGAAGGTACTTGGCTAACAGCCCGAGTCTTGCAAAACCCGGTCGAAGCACGGCGAAATTCGGCGATCTGCGTCGGCGAGCGATGTTCCTGCTCCTGGCGCTGATCGTCTATCGCATCGGCGCGCACATCCCCGTGCCGGGCATCGATCCGGATCAACTGGCGAAGCTGTTCCAGAGCCAGGCGGGCGGCATCCTGGGCATGTTCAACATGTTCTCGGGTGGCGCGCTTTCCCGCTTCACGATCTTTGCGCTGGGGATCATGCCGTACATCTCGGCGTCGATCATCATGCAGTTGCTGGCGATCGTCTCGCCGCAACTCGAGGCGCTGAAGAAGGAAGGGCAGGCAGGGCAACGGAAGATCACGCAGTACACGCGGTATTTCACCGTGGTGCTCGCGACCTTCCAGGCGTTCGGTATCGCGGCTGCGCTGGAAAACCAGCCGGGCCTCGTGATCGACCCCGGCATGCTGTTCCGGCTGACGACGGTCGTGACGCTGGTTACCGGCACGATGTTCCTGATGTGGCTGGGTGAGCAGATCACCGAGCGTGGTCTGGGCAACGGCATCTCGATCATCATCTTCGGCGGGATCGCAGCAGGGTTCCCGAATGCCGTCGGTGGGCTGTTCGAGCTGGTGCGTACGGGTTCGATGAGCATCATTTCGGCGATCATCATCGTCGTTCTGATCGCCGCGGTGACTTACCTGGTCGTGTTCATCGAACGCGGTCAGCGCAAGATCCTCGTGAACTACGCGAAGCGCCAGGTCGGCAACAAGATCTACGGTGGCCAGTCGTCGCACTTGCCGCTGAAGCTGAACATGTCGGGCGTGATCCCGCCGATCTTCGCATCGTCGATCATCCTGTTCCCGGCCACGATTCTCGGCTGGTTCAGCACGGGTCAGCCGTCGGGAAGCTGGATCTCCAACACGTTGCATAACGTCGCGGAGGCGCTGAAGCCGGGCCAGCCGGTCTATGTGCTGCTGTACACGCTGGCGATCGTGTTTTTCTGCTTCTTCTACACCGCACTGGTGTTCAACAGCAGGGAAACCGCGGACAACCTGAAGAAGAGCGGCGCGTTTGTTCCGGGCATTCGTCCGGGCGACCAGACCGCACGATATATCGACCGCATCCTCACGCGTCTGACGCTGGCCGGTGCGATCTACATCGTCTTCGTGTGTCTGCTGCCGGAATTCCTGGTGCTGCGCTGGAACGTGCCGTTTTATTTTGGTGGAACGTCGCTGCTGATCATTGTCGTCGTCACGATGGACTTCATGGCGCAGGTGCAGTCGTACGTTATGTCGCAACAGTATGAGTCGCTGCTCAAGAAGGCAAACTTCAAGGGCGGCAACATCCCAATGCGTTAATCAAGGACTATGGCCAAAGACGATGTAATCCAGATGCAAGGTGAGGTGATCGAAAACCTCCCGAATGCGACCTTCCGCGTGAAGCTGGAAAACGGCCATGTCGTGTTGGGGCATATCTCCGGGAAGATGCGGATGCACTACATCCGCATCCTGCCGGGCGACAAGGTGACGGTTGAATTGACGCCTTACGATCTGTCTCGTGCGCGGATCGTGTTCCGGGCGAAGTGATTTGAAAAAAGGGTATTATCATGAAAGTGATGGCATCGGTTAAGCGCATTTGCCGCAATTGCAAGATCATCAAGCGCAAAGGCGTCGTTCGCGTGATCTGCAGCTCGGATCCGCGCCACAAGCAGCGCCAAGGCTGACCGCGCGTTTGTTTGCGCTTTTTGTTTGAGGAAAAACAATGGCTCGTATCGCAGGGGTTAACATCCCGAATCACCAGCATACCGAGATCGGCCTGACGGCAATCTTCGGTATCGGCCGCACGCGCTCGCGCAGCATCTGCACGGCAGCTGGCGTGGAATTCTCGAAGAAGGTCAAGGACCTGACCGACGCAGACCTCGAAAAGCTGCGTGAAGAAGTGGGCAAGTTCATCGTCGAAGGCGATCTGCGCCGTGAAGTGACGATGAACATCAAGCGCCTGATGGACCTCGGTTGCTACCGTGGCGTTCGTCATCGCAAGGGCCTGCCGATGCGCGGTCAGCGTACGCGTACGAACGCACGTACCCGCAAGGGTCCGCGTCGTGCAGCGCAAGCGCTGAAGAAGTAAGCGGAACTGACAGTTACAGGAAAACGTAATGGCTAAGGCTTCGAACACCGCGGCGCAACGCGTTCGCAAGAAGGTTAAGAAGAACGTCGCTGAAGGCGTGGTTCACGTTCACGCGTCGTTCAACAACACGATCATCACGATCACCGATCGCCAGGGCAATGCACTGGCATGGGCGACGTCGGGCGGCCAGGGCTTCAAGGGCTCGCGCAAGTCGACGCCGTTCGCTGCTCAGGTTGCTGCTGAGTCGGCCGGTCGCGTGGCGATGGAATATGGCGTGAAGAATCTGGAAGTGCGGATCAAGGGCCCGGGCCCGGGTCGTGAGTCGGCAGTGCGTGCACTGCATGGCCTCGGCATCAAGATCACCGCGATTTCGGACGTCACCCCGATTCCGCACAACGGCTGCCGTCCGCCGAAGCGCCGTCGTATCTAAGAATGCTGCTGGCACGTTCGTGCTGGCGCATTTGCCTGTCGCCGCGTAGCGTCGACGGGCGTTGCTTTTTTGATTGACTAAGCCCACCGTTCGCCCCAAAGGGCGCGAACTAGCGCGGATTCCGGTCCGCGTGACTGATTGATAAAGGAATGCAAAGTGGCACGTTATATCGGCCCTAAGGCCAAGCTGTCCCGCCGTGAAGGCACCGACCTGTTCCTGAAGAGCGCGCGCCGCTCGCTCGCCGACAAGTGCAAGCTCGACAGCAAGCCGGGTCAGCACGGCCGTACCTCGGGCGCACGTACGTCCGACTATGGTACGCAGCTGCGCGAAAAGCAGAAGGTCAAGCGTATTTACGGCGTCCTGGAGCGTCAGTTCCGCCGCTACTTCGCTGAAGCCGACCGCCGCAAGGGCAACACGGGTGAAAACCTGCTGCAACTGCTCGAGTCGCGTCTCGACAACGTCGTGTATCGCATGGGCTTCGGCTCGACCCGCGCTGAAGCGCGTCAGCTGGTGAGCCACAAGTCGATCACGGTGAACGGCGTCGTCGCGAACGTGCCGTCGCAGCAAGTGAAGGCGGGTGACGTCGTCGCGATCCGCGAAAAGGCGAAGAAGCAGGCGCGTATCGTCGAAGCGCTGTCGCTGGCCGAGCAAGGCGGCATGCCGAGCTGGGTTGCAGTCGATGCGAAGAAGTTCGAAGGCACGTTCAAGCAAATGCCGGAACGCGCTGAAATCGCAGGCGACATCAACGAAAGCCTGATCGTCGAATTGTATTCGCGTTAATCCGATTGACGGCCGAGGTACCCCGATTGCGTTATGCAAGGAGGGGCCTCGGCTGTTTATTTTCTGGTTGTTACCGGTCAGCCTTATCGGTGTAACGAGCCGAGGGTATTGAAAAGGAAAGCCCATGCAAACCAGTTTGCTGAAACCCAAGATCATCGCCGTGGAATCGCTGGGCGAGAACCACGCGAGGGTGGTCATGGAACCGTTCGAACGCGGTTACGGCCACACCTTGGGCAATGCGCTTCGCCGCGTGCTGCTGTCGTCGATGGTTGGCTACGCGCCGACCGAAGTCACGATCGCTGGCGTGGTGCACGAGTATTCGACGCTTGACGGCGTGCAAGAGGACGTCGTCAACCTGCTGCTGAACCTGAAGGGTGTGGTGTTCAAGCTGCACAACCGTGACGAAGTGACGGTGACCCTGCGCAAGGAAGGCGAAGGCGTCGTCACGGCCGGCGATATCGAGCTGGCGCACGATTGCGAAGTCATCAACCCGAATCACGTGATCGCACACCTGTCGAAGGGCGGCAAGCTCGACGTTCAGATCAAGATCGAAAAGGGTCGCGGCTATGTGCCCGGCAACGTCCGTCGCTACGGCGAAGACACGGCCAAGATCATCGGCCGCATCGTCCTCGACGCATCGTTCTCGCCGGTTCGCCGCGTGAGCTACGCCGTTGAAAGCGCACGTGTCGAGCAGCGTACCGACCTCGACAAGCTCGTGATGAACATCGAGACGAGCGGCGTGATCACCCCGGAAGAGGCGATCCGTCAATCGGCCCGCATCCTGGTCGACCAGCTGTCCGTTTTCGCGGCGCTGGAAGGCACGGAAACGGCTGCCGAAGCACCGTCGCGCGCACCGCAGATCGATCCGATCCTGCTGCGTCCGGTGGACGATCTCGAGCTGACGGTTCGTTCGGCGAACTGCCTGAAGGCCGAGAACATCTACTACATCGGCGACCTGATCCAGCGCACGGAAAACGAGCTGCTGAAGACGCCGAACCTCGGTCGCAAGTCGCTCAACGAGATCAAGGAAGTGCTCGCTTCGCGCGGTCTCACGCTGGGCATGAAGCTCGAAAACTGGCCGCCGGCCGGTCTCGACAAGTAAGCCCGGTTGTAGCCCGGCTGTAGCAGTAGTTGGCAAAGATGCGGATTTTCCTTTAAAATCCGCATCTTGCTTTTTTCTCTACCGGCCCGTGCACCCCAGAGGTGCGATAGAAGAGCTGGATCAAAACTTTGAATCAAGGAAACTGAAATGCGCCATCGTCATGGTCTGCGGAAACTGAACCGCACGAGCAGCCACCGTCTGGCTATGCTCCGTAACATGTCCAACTCGCTGATCGAGCACGAAGTCATCAAGACGACGCTGCCGAAGGCGAAGGAACTCCGTAAAGTCGTCGAGCCGCTGATCACGCTCGGCAAGAAGCCGTCGCTGGCAAACCGTCGCCTGGCGTTCAACCGCCTGCGCGATCGTGACTCGGTGGCGAAGCTGTTCGACGTGCTCGGTCCGCGTTTCGCGAACCGTCCGGGCGGCTACCTGCGCGTGCTGAAGTTCGGCTTCCGCGTCGGTGACAACGCACCGATGGCACTGGTCGAGCTGCTCGATCGTCCGGAAGTCGACGAAACGGAAAACGTGCAAGAAGCCGAGTAAGCTTCCGGTACGCAGCAGGATCCGAAAGGGCCGAGCAATTGCTTGGCCCTTTTTGTTTTTGGCGGCGCCTCGGCTGCGATCGATTGTCGCAGGCCGGTGCCGGCAGCGTCGCGCGGGCTGCGCTACGATATGCAGTTATCGGCGCGCGCCCTCGATGGGCGATTCGTGGCGGCGGAAGCCGGTAAAGGCCAGTCAGGAGGGCGCGTATGGTGGTGGTATTGATGCTGACGACGGTGCCGGATGCGGCGACGGCCGCGGCGCTCGCTGACGGCGCGCTCGACGCGCGGCTTGCCGCGTGCGTGTCGGAGCTCGGTGCGATCAAGTCGCGTTATCACTGGCAGGGCAAGGTCGAGACGGCCGACGAGATCCAGTTGCTGTTCAAGACGAGCCCCGTCCGCTCGCTCGAACTGGAGCGATTTATTCTCGCGCATCATCCGTACGAGACGCCGGAAATCGTCTCGTGGCAGGCGACGGCCACGGCCGCGTACGGCCAGTGGGTGACCAGCGAAACTCAACGTCTATTTCATGTTTAACGGTATGGCGCTTTCCGTGCGCGTGCGCGCGCTGCGGTTTCTCGCAGTCCTGATGTCGTTCATGTTCGTGCTGGGCGGCCTGTCGGTCGCGCGCGCGGCCGACGATTTTCTCGATCCGTCGGTCGCATTCAAGTTCAGCGCGAGCGAATCGCCGGGGCAGGTGAACGTCCGTTTCAAGGTTGCCAGCGGCTATTACCTGTACCGCGAGCGGTTCGCGTTCGCGGTGAAGGGCGGCCAGGCGACGCTCGGCGATCCGCAATTCCCGGCCGGCCACGTGAAGTTCGACCAGACGTTCCAGAAGGAAGTCGAGACCTATCGCGACGAGGTCGTGATTCATGTTCCGGTCAAGCAGGCGGCGGGGCCGTTCGAGCTCGCGGTGACGTCGCAAGGATGCGCCGACGAAGGAATCTGCTATCCGCCTGCGGAGCAGGTCGTGAAGGTCGACGGCGCAGCGCTGGGCGCGGCCGCGCCGGTCGATCGCACGGCGGCTTCGGGCAGCTGGTTCGACAAGGTCACGAGCGCGGATTTCGCGCAGTCGCTGCTCGAGGGGCACGGTTTCTTCACCATCGTCGCGCTGTATTTCGTCGCCGGCGTCGTGCTGAGTCTCCTGCCCTGCTCGTATCCGATGATTCCGATCGTGTCCGCGATCATCATCGGCCAGGGCACGCGCGCGACGCACACACGCGGTTTCGCGCTGTCGCTGACGTACGTGGTCGGCATGGCGCTCGTCTATACGGTGCTGGGCATCGCGGCGGCGCTGGTCGGCCAGAGCCTGGGCGCATGGCTGCAGAACCCGTGGGTGCTCGGTGCATTCGGCGTGCTGCTCACCGCATTCGCCGTATCGCTGATTTCCGGCAAGGACATCGCGCTGCCCGAGCGCTGGCAGAACGGCGCGGCGGAAGCCTCGAGCGCGCGCCCGGGCGGCCACTTCGTCGCGGTCGCCGCGATGGGGGCGTTGTCGGCGCTGGTCGTCGGCGCATGCATGACGGCGCCGCTGTTTGCGGTGCTCGCGTTCATCGCGCACACCGGCAATGCGCTGCTCGGCGGCGCTGCGCTGTTCGCCATGGGGTTGGGGCTCGGCGTGCCGCTGCTCGTCGTCGGCATCGGTGCCGGTACGGTGCTGCCGCGCGCGGGCGCATGGATGGACGGCGTGAAGGTGTTCTTCGGCATCGTGCTGCTTGCCGCCGCGCTGTGGATCGTGTGGCCGGTGCTCGCGGGCGCGCTGAAGATGGTGCTCGCCGCATTGTGGCTGCTCGTCGCGGCTGCGGCGCTTGGCCTGTTTACGCCGCATGCCGGCGCCGCATCGATCTGGCGCCGTCTCGGTCGCGGCCTCGGTGCTGCGCTTGCGATCTGGGCTGCAACGCTGCTCGTCGGTCTTGCGGCGGGCTCCAACGACCCCGTGAAGCCGCTGGCCGTGCTCGCGGCGCGCACGGTTGCGTCGGGTGATGCGTCGGCAGCCGGTGCGGCGACCGGAGGGCAGGGGCCCGCGTTCGCGTCGGTGCGCTCCAGTCGCGAGCTCGACGCGCTGCTGAAGACGTCGGGCCAGCCCGTGATGCTCGATTTCTACGCCGACTGGTGCGTGAGCTGCAAGGAGATGGAGCATCTGACGTTCACCGATTCGCGCGTGCAGGCGCGGCTCGCGCAGCTTCACCTGGTGCGTGCCGACGTCACCGCGAACAATCCGGACGACCAGGCGCTGCTCAAGCGCTTCAACCTGTTCGGGCCGCCGGGCATCATCTTCTTCGATCGCAACGGCAACGAAATCGGCCGTGTGGTCGGTTATCAGGCGGCCGAGACGTTCCTGCGCAGCCTCGATCGCGCGGCGGTACCGACGGTGTAACGCGCGCTGGTCGGCGCACGGGCGGCCAGCTGCGCCGGCCGGACGATGCAAAAAAACGGCGGGACACCGAAGTGTCCCGCCGTTTTTCCTTGTGCCGGCCGGCGCGCGGCTCAGCGCTGCGCTTTCAGCAGACGCGCGGCATCGAGCGCGAAGTACGTGAGCACGCCGTCGGCGCCTGCGCGCTTGAATGCGAGCAGCGATTCGAGCACGACTTTGTCGTGATCGAGCCAGCCGTTCATCGCGGCGGCCTTCAGCATCGCGTATTCACCGCTCACCTGGTACACGTAGGTCGGGAAGCGGAACTCGTCCTTCACGCGGCGCACGATGTCGAGATACGGCATGCCGGGCTTGACCATCACCATGTCGGCGCCTTCGTCGATGTCGAGGCGCACTTCGCGCAGCGCTTCGTCGCTGTTCGCCGGATCCATCTGGTAGGTCATCTTGTTGCCCTTGCCCAGATTGGACGCCGAGCCGACCGCATCGCGGAACGGGCCGTAGAACGCCGACGCGAACTTGGCCGAATAGGCCATGATGCGCGTATGGATGTGACCGTCGCTTTCCAGCATTTCACGGACCGCGCCGATGCGGCCGTCCATCATGTCCGACGGCGCGACGATGTCGACGCCGGCTTCGGCCTGCGCACGCGCCTGGTCGACCAGGATCTCGATCGTGTCGTCGTTGATCACGTAGCCGTTCTCGTCGAGCACGCCGTCCTGGCCGTGGCTCGTGTACGGGTCGAGCGCGACGTCGGTCAGCACGCCGAGTTCGGGGAAGCGCTTCTTCAGCTCGCGCACCGCGCGCGGGATCAGGCCTTCCGGATTGGCCGCTTCGCGGCCGTCAGGCGTCTTCAGCGACGGCTCGATGGCCGGGAACAGCGACAGCACGGGCACGCCGAGTTCGACGCACTGCTCGGCGACATGCATCAGCAGATCGACCGACACGCGCTCGACGCCGGGCATCGACGGGACGCTCTGGCGTTCGTTGGTGCCGTCGACGACGAACACCGGATAGATCAGGTCGTCGGTGGTCAGGCGGTTTTCGCGCATCAGGCGCCGGGAGAAGTCGTCGCGGCGCATCCGGCGCGGACGGTGAAGCGGATGGAAGCTCATGGCGATTGGGCAGAAATCAGGGTAGCAAGAACCTTACGGAACCCTTAGGTCATTTTCGAGAGCGTTGGTATATGATAGCGATCGAGCGGCACGCGTCGCGTGCAGCTCCCCGCTTCTCCTCCCTGAGCGGGTGCCTGTCGTTATTCGATTAGGCTGTTTGACCCGCCGTTCAACGGCGGGTTTTTTTATGAGCCGGCCGAATCCGCAGGTGCCGTCAGGTGCGCACGGCCGGTCCCGGCCGCGCGTTGCCCGCTCATTGTGCTACAGGCTCGCTTTTTTCGTCGGCGACGGACGGCCGCACCCAGCTCTCGATCAGTTCATGGGCCTCGTCGAGCCCCGTGCGCTTCAGCGCCGAGAACAGCTGGACCGTCAGCTTGCCCTTCACGCCCTGGTCACGGTACGCGTCGAGTCCCTTCTGCGTGTTGCGCAGCGCGTTGATGCTTTCCTGCCGCGTCAATTTGTCGCACTTCGTCAGCAGCGTGTGGATCGGCTTGCCGGTCGGCGCGAACCACTCGATCATCCGGCGATCGAGGTCGGTCAACGGGCGGCGCGAATCCATCATCAGGATCAGGCCGCACAGCTGCGAACGCGTCGCGAGGTAGGACGACAGCAGCATTTCCCAGTGGGCCTTCGCGGCCCCCGGCACTTCCGCGTAGCCGTAGCCGGGCAGGTCGACGAGGTTCGCGACGGGCTCGGCGGCCGGGCCGACGGAGAAGTAGTTGATGTGCTGGGTGCGGCCGGGCGTCTTCGACGCGAAGGCGAGCCGCTTCTGGTTGCACAGCACGTTGATCGCCGTCGATTTGCCGGCATTCGAGCGGCCCGCGAACGCGATTTCCGGTTGTACCGTCGGCGGCAGGTCGCGCAGATGGTTGACGGTCGTGTAGAAGCGGGCTTGGTGGAGCAAAAAGGCCATGGGGAAACCGGTGGGACGGGGCGGCGCGAGCCGCTTGGTGGAGGCGGGGTAGCCCCGATAGGCGCGGGAGCTTTCAGCGCGATATTGTACAATACGGCGGTTTTGCCGAAGGGCTGCGGGCGCCTGCCTCGCGCTTTTATGCAGCTTCTGCGGTAGACTGGTCGACGTCGTTTTTTGCAGAACCTCAAATTCCCACAAGACGAAACAGGGTGTGCGAATGAATCGACTGTGCAAGTCTCTGATGGTGCTTCAGGTTGCAGCAGGGTTCGTAGGTTTCGTAGCGGAGGCAAATGCGGCGGATGCGGCAAAGCCGGATCTGGACCGCGGCAAGGCGATTGCCGGGCAAGTTTGCGCGTCGTGTCACGGCGCGGACGGCAACAGCGCGTCGGGCAGTTTCCCGAAGCTGGCCGGCCAGCATCCCGACTATCTGGTCAAGCAGTTGAACGACTTCAAGGCCCAGCCGGGCGCGAAGGGGCCGGCGCGGACCAATCCGGTGATGGTCGGGTTCGCGAGCGCGTTGAGCGCGGACGACATGCGCAACGTCGCTGCGTATTACGGATCGCAGACGACGAAGCTCGGCACCGCACGCGACGCGGCGACCGTGCCGATCGGCCAGAAGATCTATCGCGGCGGCATCGCGGAAAAGGGTGTACCCGCCTGCGCGAGCTGCCACGGGCCGACGGGGCAGGGTATTCCGGTCCAGTATCCGCGTCTGTCGGGGCAATGGGCCGATTACACGGTTGCCCAGTTGACCGCGTTCCAGCAGGGTGTCGGCGCGCGCAACAACAACGAGGCGATGCATCAGATCGCAGCGCGTCTGTCGGACAACGAGATCAAGGCCGTCGCGGATTACATCGCGGGCCTGCGTTGACAGGACGGTCGCGAATGGAATGACCGGGCGCCCGAAGGGCGGCCGGCGTCAGAACAAGAAAAAGGGTGGGGCGCCGCGTGATTGCGGTTGCCTCGCCCTTTTTTGTCGGCATTCGCCGGGTCGTCCCCAGCGTGCTGACCGCCCCCTCGGGGGCAGCGAACATAGTGAGCGTAGGGGCTGTTTCCCCTTAGTCGGAGTTTGAATGAGCGTTACCACGTCGGGGTTGCAGTCGAAGTCGGGTCAAAGTGCGTCCAGGCGCGCGATCGAGCTGCTGAGCTCGATGCGCTTCGCGATCGCGCTGCTGGTAGTGCTGTCGATCGCGAGCATCGTCGGCACGGTCCTGACGCAGGACGACCCGTATCCGAACTACGTGAACCAGTTCGGGCCGTTCTGGGCGGACATCTTCCGCTCGCTGGGCCTGTACAACGTGTACAGCGCCTGGTGGTTCATGCTGATCCTGATCTTCCTCGTCATGTCGATCTCGCTGTGCGTGATCCGCAATGCGCCGAAGATGCTTGCCGATGCGAAGAGCTGGAAGGACAAGGTCCGCGAAGGCAGCCTGCGCGCGTTCCACCACAAGGCCGAATACTCGGCGTCCGGCACGCGCGCGACCGTCGCGGCCACGCTCGCCACGTTCGTCACCAAGGCCGGCTACAAGCACGTCGTGCGTGAAACCGACGGCGCGACGCTGATTTCCGCGAAGCGCGGCGCGCTGACGAAGTGGGGCTACATCTCCGCGCACCTTGCGATCGTCGTGATCTGTATCGGCGGCCTGCTGGACAGCAACCTGCCGATCAAATTCCAGATGTGGATGTTCGGCAAGAGCCCGGTCAACACGAGCGCGACGATCAGCGAAATCTCGCCCGACCACCGGCTGTCCGTGTCGAACCCGACGTTCCGCGGCTACGCGTGGGTGCCGGAAGGCCAGTTCGTGTCGACCGCGATCCTGAACCAGCCGAGCGGCTCGCTGATCCAGGACCTGCCGTTCTCGATCCAGCTCAACAAGTTCATCGTCGACTACTACACGACCGGGATGCCGAAGCTGTTCGCGAGCGACATCGTCGTGATCGATCGCGAGACGGGCCAGAAGATCCCCGCGCGCGTCGAGGTCAACAAGCCGTTCACGTACAAGGGCGTGTCGATCTACCAGTCGAGCTTCCAGGACGGCGGCTCGCAGATGGAGATGACGGCCTACCCGATGACGGGCGGCAACGCGAAGACCTTCGCGGTGAAGGGCACGATCGGCAGCACGGCGCCGCTGCAGATGCCGGGCAGCGACGGCGACACGATCGAGTTCTCCGACTTCCGCGCGATCAACGTCGAGAACATGGCCGACGCGAACGGCAAGCCGGACGTGCGCGGCGTCGCGAAGACGGCGTCGCTGAAGGAAGCGTTCGACGAGCGGCTCGGTTCGGGCGCGAAGACGTCGAAGCCGGTGCAGCTCCACAACATCGGCCCGTCGGTGCAGTACAAGATTCGCGGCAAGGACGGCCAGGCGCGCGAATTCAACAACTACATGCTGCCGGTCGACATGGGCGGCACGCGCGTGTTCCTCGCCGGCGTGCGCGCGAGCCCGAACGATCCGTTCCGCTACATGCGGATTCCGGCCGACAGCCAGGATTCGATCGGCGAATGGATGCGCCTGCGCGCCGCGCTCGAGGATCCGGCCGTGCGTGCCGACGCCGCCGCGCGCTTCGCGCAGCGTTCGCTGCCGACGACCGAAGCGTCGCTGCGTGGCCGCCTGCAGGACAGCGCGTTCAAGGTGCTGACCCTTTTTGCGGCGAGCGACGACAGCATCGGCCGCGGCGCCGACGGCCAGCCGGTCGGCGGCTTCCAGGCGGTGGCGACCTTCATCGATCGTTCGGTGCCGAAGGCCGAGCAGGAGAAGGCGGCGAGCCTGCTGCTGCGTATGCTCGAGGGTTCGATGTGGGAGGTCTGGCAGATCGCGCGCGAGCGCGCCGGCGAGCCGGCCGCCCAGCAGGGCGCCGACACGATCCGCTTCGTGCAGAACGCGATCAATGCGCTATCGGACAGCTTCTTGTATGGATCGCCGGTCTATTTGCAGCTTGACTCCTTCAAGCAGGTGCAAGCTTCGGTATTTCAGTTGACGCGCGCACCCGGCAAGAATCTGGTGTATCTTGGCAGCCTGCTGCTGGTCGCCGGCATCTTCTCGATGTTCTACGTGCGCGAGCGGCGCCTGTGGTTCTGGCTCAAGGATGCCGGTTCGGGCGTCGATGTGGTGATGGCGATGTCCACGGCCCGCAAGACCTTCGATTTCGAGAAAGAATTCGTGCAGACGCGCGACGCGGCCGGCGCCGCCTTGCGCGCCGCACCGCGCGATGCCGCGCCCGCCGGTGCGGCAGCGACTGCCCGTCCGCCTGCCGGCGGCGATTCCGAGAATTCCACCCGGTAACATCATGGATCTCACGCAAGTTTCCTCTTCCCGTTCGGGGCCGGTCCAGGCCCCGAATCCGGCGCCGTTGTTCGACGACCGTCCGTTCCTCGCGCGCCTGTCGGTCATCGACTGGCTGTTCGCCCTGGCACTCGTGGTCGGCGCGGGCTATGCGTTCGTGCATTACAACGAACACATGAATTACTACGACAAGGCGGTGATGATCGGCACCGTGCCGGCGCTCGTCGTGCTCGGCTGGCGCTGGAAGCCCGCGCGGCTGATGATGGCGTCGATCGCGGTGCTGTCGCTGCTGTCGATCCAGATCTACCAGGGCGATCTCGCGCGCGCCGATGCGGCGTTCTTCCTCAAA
>NZ_CAJPHE010000034.1:0-55343 GCF_905339875.1 Burkholderia sp. BCC1998 | reverse complement strand
ACGCTGCCGACCTCGGACGCGAAGGGCTTCTGGGGCGCGTTCGGCTGTTCGTGCTGGGCGGTCTGACATGTCGACGACGATCGGCCGGTACAGCCCCGCGTGGATCCGTGTCCTGCTCGCGCAGCCGTGGGTCGGCGCGCTGGTCCGGCTTGCACTCGTTTCCGCCTTTCTGATCGGCGGCGTCGCGAAGGCGCTCGACTTCGACGGCGCGGTCGCGGAGCAGGCGCATTTCGGCCTTCATCCGCCTGCGCTATGGGCTGCACTGGCGATTGTCGTCGAGATCGGCGGTTCGCTGTGCGTGGTGTTTCGCCGCTTCACATGGCTCGGCGCCGGCAGTCTCGGCATGCTGACGCTCGTCGCGATGCTGGTGGCGAACGACTTCTGGAACCAGACGGGCGCGGCGCGTTTCATGGCGCTCAACGGTTTCTTCGAGCACCTGGGCCTGATTGCAGCGCTCGTCCTCGTCACGATGCTGGGCGATGCCCGGGATACGCAAGGGGACGGTCACGCCTGAGGGCATGAGCCGCGCATTGCGACGGAACGCAGATTCGATCACCAGGCGGCTTTTCCCCGTTGCGCCTTCGAAAGAGGCGCAACGGGGATTCCTTTGCGCGACGCGTTGCAGGCGTGCGGCAATTGGGGGCACGCGTGGCGTTGCCGATCGTGCTCACCGGCGAAATCACTTTTGATCTGAAATCACGAATCGGCGGCCGATTCCGTCGCCAGCCTTGTCGGGCGGGGCCGCCGCGCGAACGGACCCTCCGGACGCGATATCCGCCCACCCCTTCAGACCACGTTTTAGACCTCCAGGGACTCAACTGTGTCGAATTCCGTCTTGGACAGACTTAACCCGTCTGCCTAGACTGAACTCGCTTTCCCTCACCCCTGGAGAAAATGATGAGTCTCAAAGACAAGCTGCCCGGTAACAAGATCCTTGGTTTCGGTACTGCCCCGCTCGGCAACATGTTCCGCAACATCCCCGACGCGGAAGCCGCGGCCACCGTCGAAGCGGCATGGCAACACGGCATCCGTTATTTCGATTCGGCCCCGTTCTACGGCGCCGGCCTCGCGGAAATCCGCCTCGGCGACGCGCTGGCGAATCACCCGCGTGACGAATACGTACTGAGCACCAAGGTCGGCCGCGTGATCCTCGACGAAGTCGAGGACGTGTCGGCGCGCGATCTCGGCGAGAAGGGCGGCCTGTTCGAACACGGCCGGCCGAACCGCATCGTCAACGACTACACGGCCGACGCGACGCTGCGCTCGATCGAGGACAGCCTGAAGCGCCTGCGCACCGACCGCCTCGACATCGTCTGGGTGCACGACATCGCACAGGACTTCTACGGCGACGAATGGCTCGCGCAGTTCGAAGTCGCGCGCAAGGGCGCATTCCGCGTGCTGAGCAAGCTGCGCGAAGAAGGCGTGATCAAGGCGTGGGGCCTCGGCGTGAACCGCGTCGAGCCGATCGAACTGGTGCTCGACCTCGCCGAACCGCAACCGGACGGCATGCTGCTCGCCGGCCGCTACACGCTGCTCGATCACGAGCGCGCGCTGCAACGCGTGATGCCGGCGGCTGCCGCGCAGGACGTCGGGATCGTCGTCGGCGGCCCGTACAGCTCGGGCGTACTCGCGGGTGGCACGCACTTCGAATACCAGAAGGCTTCGCCGGAAATCCTCGCGAAGGTCGAGCGCATCAAGGCGATCGCCGCGCGCTACGACGTGCCGATCAAGGCCGCCGCGCTGCAGTTCTCGATGTCGCATCCGGCCACCGTCGCGGTGATTCCGGGCGCGAGCCGTCCGGAGCGGATCGCGGAAGACCAGGCTGCGCTGAACGTGGTGATTCCGGCCGACTTCTGGCGCGAAATGCGTGAACAAGGTCTGATTGCGGCCAATGCGCCGCTGCCGACCGATCGTTGATCCTGAAAGGTGATGACATGGCACAGGCCAATGCAAGCATCGAGATCGCGGCTTCGGCCGACACGGTCTGGACACTGATCGGCGGCTTCGGGTCGCTGCCCGACTGGCTGTCGTACATCCCGGCGAGCGAGCTGAGCGAAGGCGGTCGCGTGCGCAGCCTCGCGAACCCGGACGGCGACGCGATCGTCGAGCGGCTGGTCGCCTTCGACGACGCGGCACGCAGCTACACGTACGCGATCCTCGAAGCGCCGTTCCCGGTCGTGAACTATCGCTCCACGCTGCGCGTGCGCGAGAACGGCGCGAACGCCGCGACGGTCGAGTGGTCGGGCACGTTCACGCCGCACGGCGCGACCGACGACGAAGCGATCAGCCTCTTCCGCGGCATCTACGAGGACGGTCTCGCCGAACTGGCGAAGCGGTTCGCGGCGTGACGGTGTCGTGGCGTAGCGGCGCGATCGCGTGACGGTGTGACGATGTCGCGCGCGGTGAACGGGTGCCGGCCGTGTCGGCACCCGCCGGCGCCGTGCGTCGTGGCGGGTTTTCATCCGTGACGACGCGCGGCACCGGCGCCGCCGCGTGTGCATCGCCAATCGTCGTATGAACGTGCCGAGCCGTCGTCGGCGTTGCGGTCGCACCGTTCGTCGTCCGGCCGCCGCGGCGTCATGCGATGGACGCGGAACGCGCCCGCATGCGGCGGCGGGGCAACGACCGATAACGCGCGGTTATACCGGTATCACATCCTGTCAATTGTCGCGCGGGGGCGGACTCCGTATGCTGGCCCATTGCGCGGCTTTCCCGCGCATTTCGGACGTGCGCGTCAGTCGGTGCGCCGCCGGCACGCGCTGCGCGGGCGGCAGCGTCGGCGCGTGAGCGTGCCGGCCGGCGCACGCGGCGGCACCGGGCGGCGCGCACGGCATTCCAGGAAGAACGCAGATGAACCTGAACATCGAAGGCCGCTGGGCGCTGGTTTGCGCAGCGAGCAAGGGGCTCGGCAAGGGGTGCGCGCAGGCGCTCGTCGCCGAGGGCGTGAACGTCGTGATCACCGCGCGCGGCAGCGACGCGCTCGACGCGACCGCCCGGGAACTGCGCGCGCTCAATCCGGCCGTCACGGTGATCGCGGTGGCCGGCGACATCACGACGAGCGCGGGCCGCGCGGCGGCGCTCGCGGCCGCGCCGCACGTCGATATCCTCGTGAACAACGCGGGCGGCCCGCCGCCGGGCGACTTCCGCGAATGGACGCGCGACGACTGGATCGCCGCGCTCGACGCGAACATGCTGACCGCGATCGAGTTGATCAAGGCGACCGTCGACGGGATGACCGAACGTGGCTTCGGCCGCATCGTCAACATCACGTCGAGCGCGGTGAAGGCGCCGATCGACGTGCTCGGCCTGTCGAACGGCGCGCGCACGGGCCTGACCGGCTTCGTCGCGGGCATCGCGCGGCAAAAGCGCATCGCGACGCGCAACGTGACGATCAACAACCTGTTGCCGGGGCTGTTCGACACCGATCGCCTGAAGAAGGCGACGGATGCGTCGGCGAAGGCGGAAGGCAAGGATTACGAAGCGATGCGCGAAGCGAAGCGGCAGGCCGTGCCGGCCGGGCGCTTCGGCTCGGCCGACGAATTCGGCGCGGTGTGCGCGTTCCTGTGCAGCGCGCACGCGGGCTACCTGACGGGCCAGAACGTACTGCTCGACGGCGGCGCGTATCCGGGAACGTTCTGATCGTTCGAGGCGGCTATCGACGCACCGGCGCACCGACGATGCGGCTCGACGGCAATGCACGCGATGTCGGGGCCGGGTGATGCGAGCCCGGCATCGGGCGCCCCGCCGCACGGATTCGAACCGCCCGGCCCATTCACGGCGACGCGACAGGCGCGCCGGCACGACAAACAACACACAACACCTATGCGAGCCCGTGATCGCACGGCGTTCGCCCCCGATCCATCTACAGAGGAAACGAACATGACACTCGCAGGCAACCTGCTGATCGGCTCGCGCGCACGGCGCGGCACAAACGGCGACACATACGCGGTCAACGCATCCAGCGGCGAACGCATGGCGCCGGCCTTCGGCGGCGCGAGCAGCGTCGATCTCGATGAAGCATGCGCGCTCGCCTGGGCCGCGTTCGACACGTATCGCGAAACGCAACCCGACGCGCGCGCGACGTTCCTCGAGACGATCGCGGCGAACATCCTCGCGCTCGGCGACGAACTGGTCGAGCGCTGCGTCGCGGAAACGGGCCTGCCGCGCGCCCGCGTCGAAGGCGAGCGCGGCCGAACGGTCGGCCAGCTGCGGATGTTCGCCGACGTGGTGCGCGCGGGCGACTACCTCGACGCGCGCATCGATCCGGCGCAGCCGACGCGTCAGCCGGCGCCGCGTCCCGACCTCCGCCTGCGTCATATCGGCCTCGGGCCGGTCGCGGTGTTCGGCGCGAGCAATTTCCCGCTGGCATTCTCGGTCGCGGGCGGCGATACGGCGTCCGCGCTCGCGGCCGGCTGCCCGGTGATCGTGAAAGCGCACCCGGCGCATCCGGGCACGTCGGAACTGGTCGGAATCGCCGTGCAGCAGGCGGTGAAGACGTGCGGGATGCCGGAAGGCACGTTCTCGCTGCTGTTCGACACCGGCCTCGAGATCGGGCAGGGGCTGGTGCGCGATCGGCGCATCAAGGCGGTCGGCTTCACCGGTTCGCGCCATGCCGGCACCGCGCTGATCGCGCTTGCGAACGCGCGGCCCGAGCCGATCCCCGTGTACGCGGAAATGAGCAGCATCAATCCGGTGCTGCTGTTCCCGAACGCACTCGACGCGCGCGGCGACGCGATCGCGCAGCAGTTCGTGCAGTCGCTGACGCTCGGCGCCGGGCAGTTCTGCACGAATCCGGGGTTGATCCTCGCCGTGGACGGGCCGGCGCTCGAGCGCTTTACCGCCGCGGCGGCGGAGCGGCTCGCCCAGGCCGCGGCGGCGACGATGCTCACGCCGGGCATTCACCAGGCCTTCGAGCGTTCGGTGGCCGCGCTCGCGCAGCATCCGCAGGTGCGCACCGTCGCGCGCGCGCATGCGCCGGCCGGCGCGAATCAGGGGCAGGGTGCGCTGTTCTCGACGAGCGCGGATGCGTTCCGCGAGTCGAAGGCGCTGCATGAGGAGATGTTCGGCGCGGCGTCGCTGATCGTCCGCTGTCCGGACCTCGACACGATGCTCGATCTGATCGAGTCGCTGGAAGGGCAGTTGACGACGGCGCTCCATATCGACGAAGCCGACTACGCCGCCGCGCGCACGTTCCTGCCTGCACTGGAGCGGCGCGCGGGCCGCGTGCTCGTCAACGGTTTCGGCACCGGCGTGGAAGTCGCGCATGCGATGGTGCACGGCGGCCCGTATCCGGCCACCGCGGACGGGCGTACGACGTCGGTCGGCAGTCTCGCGATCCGTCGTTTCCTGCGGCCGGTCTGCTATCAGGACATGCCGGAGGCGCTGCTGCCCGAGGCGCTGAAGACATCGAATCCGCTGGCGATCAACCGGCTGATGGACGGGAAGGTCACGCTCGCGAACTGACGCGCGAGCGGGGGGAAGCCGGCATCAGGTATCGCGCATGCAATCGCATGCGGACCGATGCCGGCTCGATCGATTTCAGCCGGAATCGTGTGGGGGGAGGCGGACGGCACGATAGATTCCCTGTCTTTGCCGGCGATCGCGCCCCCCCGTCTCGTCACTCGACCGTCGCGACCACATCCTCGCCGGTCAGGATCTCGCGGAACACGCCGACCAGCGGCCGCAAGTTGACCTTGTGCCACGCGGCCCACAGCGGCGTGCGATAGCTGAACCACGGCAGCTCGCGCAGCACGACGCCATCCGGCACCTGGTGACGCAGGCTCTGCTGGATCATCGTCACGCCGAGCCCGGCGGCGACGAGCCCGAGCGCCGCGAGCGGCTCGCTCGCCTCGACGGAAATATCCGGCGAGAAACCGGCCTTCGCGCACGCGGCGACGAACGCGCCGTGACGCGGCGCGCTTTCCTGCTGCGTGACCCCGATCCACGGCTGCGTCGCGAGGTCGTCGGCCGCGAGCGTCTTCTTCTTCGCGAGCGGATGGCCTTCGGGCAGCGCGAGCAGCATCGGATCGTTCAGCACGCGCATCGATTCGAGTTCCGGATCGTCGGGCGCGGGCGGCTCGGTCACGAGCGCGATGTCGAGACTGCGCTCGCGCAGGCCTTCGAGCTGCGCGGCGGACGTGTAGTTGTATAGCGCGATGTGGACGGCCGGGCGGTCCGCGCGCAACGTCTTCAGCGCGCGCGGCAGCACGCCCGAGTGCGTGGCCGTTTCCAGGTAGCCGATGCAGAGCCCGCCTTCGTCGCCGCGGCCGAGCCGGCGCGCGAGCGATTCCAGCCGGTTCGCATGGCGCAGGAACGCCTGCGTCTCGCTGAGGAACGTGCGGCCGTCGCGCGTCAGACGAATGCGTTGCTGGCTGCGCTCGAACAGCGTCAGCCCGAGCTTTTCCTCGAGCTGCGCGATCTGGCGGCTGAGCGGCGACTGCGAAATGTGCAGCCGTTCGGCGGCGCGGCCGACGTGTTCTTCCTCCGCGACCGCGATGAAATATTGAAGCTGACGGATGTCGAGCATATAAGACCTCGTGGGACTCAAGTTTGATGAATTATGTCTTGGACAGACATAACCATGCAACCTAGACTGGACGCACTTTCCGTGACCTGTGGAGAAATGCATGCGTCTCAAAGCCACGCTGCCGGCCGACAACACGCTCGGTTTCGGCGCCGCCCCGCTCGGCAACATGTTCCGCGACATCCCCGACGACGAAGCCGCCGCGACTGTCGAAGCCGCGTGGGCGCGCGGGATCCGCTACTTCGACACCGCGCCGTCGTACGGCGCGGGGCTGGCCGAGTCGCGTCTGGGCGACGTGCTCGCCGGCCATCGGCGCGACGACTACGTGATCAGCACGAAGGTAGGCCGCGTCGTGCTCGACGAAATGGAAGGCGCGAGCGCGCGCGACTACGGCGAGAAGACCGGAATCTTCGCGCATGGCCGCGCGAACCGGCTCGTCAGCGACTACACGGCCGACGCGACGCTGCGCTCGATCGAGGGCAGCCTGAAGCGCCTGCGTACCGATCGGCTCGACATCGTGTGGGTGCACGACATCGCGCAGGACATCTACGGCGACGAATGGCTCGCGCAGTTCGAGGTCGCGCGCAAGGGCGCGTTCCGCGTGCTGGGCAAGCTGCGCGAAGAAGGCGTGATCGGCGCGTGGGGGCTCGGCGTGAACCGCGTCGAGCCGATCGAACTCGCGCTCGACCTCGCCGAACCGCAGCCGGACGGCATGCTGCTGGCCGGCCGCTATACGTTGCTCGATCACGAGCGCGCGCTGCAGCGCGTGATGCCGGTGGCAGCCGCGCTAGGCGTCGGGATCGTCGTCGGGGGTCCGTACAGTTCGGGCGTGCTGGTCGGCGGCGCGCACTTCGAATACCAGAAGGCTTCGCCGGAAATCGTCGCGAAGGTCGAACGCATCAAGGCGATCGCCGCACGCTACGACGTGCCGGTCAAGGCGGCCGCGCTGCAGTTCGTGCTCGCGCATCCCGCGGTCGCGTCGGTGATTCCCGGTGCGAGCCGTCCGGCGCGCATCGCGGAAGATGTCGACGCGCTGAACGCGACGATTCCCGCCGACTTCTGGCGCGAGATGCGCGAGCAGGGGCTCGTCGCCGCGAACGCGCCGCTGCCGATCGATCGCTGATCGGGCCGGTCGACGCGAGTCGATAAAAAATGCCCGCGCAAGCGGGCATCGTCGGGGCGGTGCGGTGCGGTGCGGCGCGCCGTTCGGGCGCGCGCTTGGCCGTTCAATTAGAATCTCTAACAAAATGAACGGATGGAGCTGCTAACCTGCCGCACGCTCTGCTCACCACTTCGTTGTTTCGCTGACGACGAGAGCACGGCAAAACCGATACTCGATGGCGAATTGCGGTCACTGATTCAACCGCTGCGATATTTCGTGCGCGAATGACTGGTTTAGCACTTGCGTGCCGTTGCGGTCATCGCTGACAAAGGCTACGACTCGAACGCGTTTGTGGAGAGTATCCACTCTCCGCGTGCGAAGGCCGTCATCCCGCTTCGCTCGAACAGAAAAACCAAGCGTCGCTATAGCCGCGTGCTGTATCGGATGAGCATTATCGATGATCGCTCTGCCCCTGAACAAGCCGCTTGACTTCCTCGATCACCTCGTCTGCCAGCGTCTCGGGTACGCCCCAGTAATCGAAGATACCGCCATCCGCATGATTCTGTCCGCACGTCACAAATACGCCGGTGCCAAATCGATTCTTGAGATGGGTAGCCAGCCAGCCAACGAAGCCACTATTGTCTGCCCCTGCCGGGAAGTGGAATCGAAAGATGCCGAACTGTTCCTGGTGTGAGCCGTCACTCGGCACAAGCTGACTCCACACGTTGTCGTCTCGCACCAAGGCAAGTGCGTCGGCCCGCACAGCGCTTGGGAATTGATCCAGCGGAAATTCAATGAACGTGTACGTGCCGGAGTAAATCCGTAGGCGTGCCTCGGTGATGACTCGTCGAAGGCGACGCTCAGTTTGTTCGACGGTCTCACGTGAAATATCAACCATGTCTACTCCGAGAATGAGGCGGTTACAGGTCAGATCATCAATGCAAGCAGAAACGAACTTCATCCTACCAGCATGTGACGCAATCACCGGCGAATAGTCGCCCGAACCGAGCGGACCGGATGACCCGACAACCCGCACAAATGTAAACAGACCCTGGAGCTGCCCGGAGCAGGCGTTTGGCGGACAAACAGGTCGCTCAACATCACCCTGCACTCGAATCGTCGATCGCGGCCAGCGCCTGTCTTGTCATTCCGACTCCGACTCCGACTCCGACTCCGACTCCGACTCCGATCGCGAGGCGACGAAGCGCATGCCAGCCAAGCCTTGTGGAGCCGGCTACTGCTGCATCACGGCGCCTGCGCTGGCACCGATGACAAACAACGTGCCGATACTTTGCAGCAGGGTCATGGGCTGCCCGAGTACCGCAAATCCGATTGCCGAGGCAATCGCAGGCTCGACGCTCATCAGGATGCCAAACGCCGACGCCGTCATGCGCCGTAACGCAATCATCTCCAGAACATAAGGCAAGAGCGGGACGAGCACGGCGAGACCGGCAGCGTCGATCAATTGCCCGGCCGGAAAATGCCCGCCGCTTTCCGCGAGGCCGAATGGCGCGGTCACGAGCGCCGCGACGATCAGCGACGTGGACAGGCCTTGCAGACCATCGAACAGCGACCCGACGCGCTTCATCATCAGGATGTAGGCGGCCCATCCGAGCGCCGAGCCGAGCGGGAATACGAGCGCCGCAACGGGCACGATCCACATGTCGTCCTGGCGCGCGAGCAGCACGATTCCTGCCAGGGCGAGCGCGGGCCACGCGAGCATCCGGATCTTGCGTACGCCGATGGTCGCGACGCACAGCGGCCCCAGAAAATTGATCGCGACCGCGAGCCCGAGCGGCACGCGCTTGACCGCCTCGAAGAAGCACAGTGTCATGCAGGCCATCGCGCAGCCGAGCGCGATGGCGGCGATCCAGCGCTGCCGGGAATAGCGCCGGACGGGCGGGCGCACGATCACGGCCAGCGCGAAGGCGGCGAAGCACAGGCGCAGCCAGGTCGTGCTGAACGTTCCGTACTCGATCATCGCGGGCCGCGACAGCGCAGCGCCGAGCTGGACGCTGCACATCGACACCACGGCGAACCCGGGTGCCAGAGCCGCCTGGAAGCGTCGTGTCCGCGACGCGCCAAAGGCCGCATTCGCCGTGAACGCGTCGCGCGCAACCGGTGTGGAAGCGGTCGTGTGCCGGCCGGCCCGGATGCTTCCGGTTTCTTCGTTCATGCAGTGCTCCATAATGGCGATGCGGCGATGTTAACCACGCATGTTCGTTTGGTATAAGCTCGAATTTTTTATGGGCGCTTCAAGAATATTTATGGCTCGGGATCTCGACAGCGGCTTGTTGCGCACCTTTCTGATCGTGGTCGAAACCGGTAGCGTGAGCGAGGCGGCGCAGGCGCTGCATCGCACGCAGGCCGCCGTCAGCATGGCATTGCGCCGGCTGGAAGAATCGGTCGGGCAGCGCCTGCTCGAACGTTCGCCACGCGGCATCAAGCCGACCCCGGCGGGCAGCGTGCTGCTGCCTTACGCACAGCGCATGCTCGACATCGGGATCGCGGCGCGCGCTGCGCTGAATGCAGGTGAGATCTCAGGGACGGTCCGGCTCGGCCTCCTCGAGGACATCGCTGTTGGCCATCTGCCGCACACGCTGCGTGATTTTGGCGCGTCGTTCCCGAATGTCGCCGTGGAGATCGTCGTCGATTCGAGCAAGGCGCTGTCGCAGGATTTCATGAATGGCTCGCTCGATTTCGCGATCATCGACCCGACGTTCATTCGTGCGGAACCGCTCGTGCGGTGGCGGCATCCGCTGTTCTGGGCGGCTGGCCTTGCGTATGACGGAGATGTCCGCCACGGTCCATTGCCGTTCGTCGCATTCGGCGGTGCGTGCCCGTGGCAAGACAGGCTGTATGCGTCATTGCGCGATGCTCGGGTCGCATGGAAAGTCATCTGCACGAGCACGAGCCTGGCCGCCATTCAATCCGCAGTCGAAGCAGGGCTGGGGGTCACGGTCCTGCTCGAATGGAACGTCCGGCGCGATTCGATGCGCGTGCTCGATCCGGCTGCCACCGGATTGCCGCACCCGCCATCGGCGGAATTCGGCTTGTTCAGCCATGCGGATGGCAGCGATCGCATGTCGGCGGTACAGGCCTTGCAGCGCTTTCTCCTTCGCGAGTTGCGCGATGCCGCAACGCTCCAGGAAGCGCTCACACAATGAGTTTGGAAGCCGTCGCCAGCAGATGATGCAAGCGGCGATCTTCATGAACGCTTCGTGGATCGCCGCGAGGCGTTCGAACCGGATGCGCAGTCGCCCGAAGTTGTGCAGCCAGGCTGTTGCCAGTCGCGCAGTCAGCGCCAGCAGCTCATGCCCGAGCCGCAGCCCGTTTCCTGCGGAAGCATCTTCCAGGAAATGCCGGACTGCGGCACGAACAGAATGCTGGTCAGCACCCCGGGTATCGCGCGCGACGTGGTTTCGGTGGTAGCAGCGGCGTTTGGATCAGTGACCACAGTTCGCCATCGAGTATCGGTGTTGCCATGACCTCCTCGTCAGCGAAACAACGAAGAGGTGAACGGCGCGTGCGGCAGGTGAGCAGCCGCATCAGTTCATTTTGTCGGAGCTTCTTGGCCGTGCGTGCGCGGCCGGTAGTCGATCAGGCTGGAGAATACCGCGATCAGCACGGCCATCGCGACGAAGAACAGCAGCGCGAGGAAGTACGAGCCCGACCACTGGACGATCAGCCCGATCAGGATCGGCACCACCACGCCGACCATGCTGCCGCAGAAGTTCATCGTGCCGCCGAGCACGCCCGCGCGCTCGGGGCCGCCGACGATCGCGGGCAGGCTCCAGTACATCCCGCAGAAGCGGATGAAGAACATCGCGATGCTGAGCAGCAGCACGACCGCATTGGCGTTCGCGATGTACGCGGCGGCCAGGATGCACGCGGCGGCGATCAGCGACGAGCCGCTGAACATCGTGCGCATCACGAGGTTCGGCGATGCCCCCGACGCTTTCCAGCGGTCGCCGATGGTCCCGCCGATCAGTTCGCCGACGAAGCCCGACATGAAGATGACGAACGTTGCGCTGCCCGTCGTCGCGATGTTGAAGCCGTAGGTCTTGTGCAGGTAGCTCGGCATCCACGTGAGCAGCCCGTAGAACACCGCGAGGATGCAGCTGTAGCCGGCGAACATCGCGAGCACCGAACGGTCCTTCACGAGTTCGCGCAGCGGCACGCGTTCGGCCGCGGCCTGTGCCGGCGGGTTCGCGCGCGTGATGTGCTCGAGCTCGGCCGCGTTGACGCCCGGATGCTCGGACGGATGGTTGCGGATATAGCGCCACACGAGCACGCCCACCAGCATCGTGCCGATACCGGCGATCACGAACGCGATGCGCCACGAGCCGAACCACGCGATCAGCGCGGAGATCAGGATCGCGCCGAGCGCGCTGCCGAGCGGTGCGCCGCCGTCGACCAGCACGGCGCCGCGGCCGCGCTCGTGCGGCGTGAGCCACGAGCCGATCAGCTTCGCGCCGGCCGGAAACACCGGCGATTCGGAGAAGCCGAGGCCCATGCGCGTGAGCATCAGCAGCAACCAGTTGTGCGAGGCCGCACCGAGCGCCTGGAACGCGCCCCACGCGAGCGTCGCGGTCGCGATGATGCCGCGCGTGTGATAGCGGTCGAGCATCACGCCGACCGGGATCTGCATCAGCGCGTACGACCAGAAGAACGCGCTGAGCATCAGCCCTTCGAGCGCGGGCGACAGGTTGAATTCCGGCGCGATCAGCGGCATCGCGACCGACAGCGACGCGCGATCGATGTAGTTGATCGCGACGAGCAGCAGCATGAGCAGGAAGATGCGCCAGCGGACGCTGGTCGGCCGGGCCGCCGCGTCGAGCGACGCCGATGCGGTCGATGCGGCAGGGGAATGCGAGAGGGGCATGGTTGTCTCCGTCGTTATGGTTGCGGTGCGATGACGCGTTCCGTGCAGCGACTGTAGGGCGGCCGCCGCGTCTTGCCTAATGACGCTTCGTGATCGCGTGATAACCAAACGGCGCGGCGTGCGAGGGAATAAGCGGCCGTTATCGGGCGATCCGGTTTTTTCATTACCGGCGGCGCTCGGCCGCTTGTAGTGTCTGGTGCGGAGACTTCACACGGAGAAAGCACCATGAACCCATTCCAATACTTCTTTCCCACCACGCTGAAATTCGGCAACGGCCTCGCGCGCCAGGCCGGCGAACTGCTGAAGCCGCTGTTCGACGGCAAGCTGCTGGTCGTGACCGACGAAGGCCTGATCAAGAGCGGCGTGCTCGAAGGATTTTTCGCGTCGCTGCGCGACGCGGACGTTGCGTACGCAATCTTCTCGGGTGTCGAGGCGAACCCGAGCACAGCGGTGCTCGACAGCGCGCTGACGTTCCTGAAGGAGCACCGCTGCACCGCGGTGATCGGCGTCGGCGGCGGCAGCAGCATCGACACCGCGAAGGGCGTGGCCGCGATGGCGACCAACGGCGGCACGATCCTCGATTACGAGGGCTACAACAGGATTCCCGACGAACCGCTGCCGATCTTCGCGATCCCGACCACGTCGGGCACCGGCAGCGAGTGCACGGCGTCGACGGTGTTCACGAACCAGGAAACGCTGTTCAAGACCGTGATCGTCAGCCACAAGATTTTCCCGAAGCTCGCGATCCTCGATGCGGAACTCACGCTGAAGCTGCCCGCGCCGATCACGGCGGCCACCGGGATGGACGCGCTGACCCACGCGATCGAATCGTACGTGTCGAAGCAGGCGAACCCGGTCAGCCAGTCGCTCGCGCTCGGCGCGATCCGCCTGATCGGGCGCAGCCTGCGCACCGCGTTCTACGTCGGCTCCGACCTCGCCGCGCGTGAAGACATGCTGCTCGGCTCGTTCCTCGCCGGCGTCGCGTTCTCGCAGTCGAAGCTCGGCAACGTGCATGCGATCTCGCACACGATGGGCGGCGTGTTCAACATTGCCCATGGCATCGCGAACGCGGCGCTGCTGCCGTACGTGATCGACTTCAACCGCCCGGCGTGCCCGGCGCTGTTCCGCGACATCGCGGAAGCGCTCGGCGGCGACGTGGCCGGCCTCGATGCGGAAACGGCCGCGCGTGCGCTGGTCGAGCAGATCGTCGAACTCAATCGCGCGCTCGCGATTCCTTCGAACATCCGCGAACTCGGCGTCGATCTCGCGCACCTGCCGCAGATGGTGGCCGACTCGATGCGCAGCGGCAACGTGCTCGTCAATCCGCGTCTGACGACCGCGCGCGACGTCGAAGCGATCATCCGCGCCGCATACGCCGGCGAGATCTGATCGCGCGGCGCTTCATGCGCGCGCCTCCGATTCCACGATTCCCCGATTCGATTCAACCAGGAGCAGTCATGTATTACGAAATGCGGACCTACACGGTCCAGATCGGCAAGATGAACGAATACCTGCGGCACTTCGAGAAGGAAGGCCTGCCGGTGATTTCCCGCTATGCGACGCTGGTCGGCTGGTGGTACACGGAAATCGGCGAGCTGAACCAGGTCGTCCACATCTGGGCGTACGACAGCCTCGACGACCGCATCAAGCGGCGCACCGCGCTGTACGAGGATCCGGACTGGCTCGAGAAGTTCGTGCCGAAGGCGTTCCCGATGCTGGAAAGGATGGAGTCGAAGCTGCTGCGTCCGGCCGCGTTCTCGCCGATCAAGTAGGCAGCGGCTGCTGTAGCGTCTCGACGAGCATGCGCGCACCGGGTGTCAGGTGCGCGAAGGTGCGGGCCACCACGCCGAACGGCTCGTCGAGCGCGGGGATCGCGACCGGCAGGCACGCGACGAGGCCGAAGCGCTCGCCGAACTCGGCGACTTCGCGCGGGATCACCGCGACCAGTTCCGGGTTCGCCTGCAGCAGCGTCAGCGTCGCGAACGTCGACGCCGTCTCGATCGGATAACTCGGCACCTCGATGCCCGCATCCGCGAGCGCACGTTCGAGCGCGAGCCGCATCGGCGTGTTGACCGGATACGCGACCCATTCCGCGTCGGCGAGATCGCGCAGCGTCAGCGCGTCGCGTTCGGCCAGCGCATGCGTGCGCGCGGTCACGACCGCGAGCGGTTCGGACTGCAGCGGGATAGAGTCGTAGGCTTCCGGGCGCCGGTTGTTGCCGTTGCGGCAGATCGCGAGATCGATGCGGCCGTCGTCGATCAGGGCGAGCAGGCTCGCGCTGGTGCCTTCGACGATCTCGACCGACAGGTGCGGCTGGCGCCGGCGCAGGTCGGTCAGCGCGCGCGTGAGCAGCGGCACCGCGCCCATGATCACGCCGACGGCCAGATGGCCGCCATGCCCCTGCGTGATCGCGAGCACTTCGGTATGCAGGTGTTCGAGGTCGCTGTAGATGAGGCGCGCATAGCGCGTGACGCAGCGGCCGAGGTCGTTCGCGACGAGGCCTTTCGGCTGCCGCTCGAACAGCGGCATGCCGAGGATGTCCTCGATCTCGCGCAGCACCTTGGTCGCGCCGGGCTGCGAGATCGCGATTTCTTCGGCGGCCTTGTGCAGCGAGCCATGGTTTTCGAGCGCGATCAGCAGCTTGAGCTGCTTCAGGCGAAGGCGCGACGCGATGTTCGCGAGAGAGGGAACGGCCAGCGGTTTCATGGCGACGACCAAACCGAAAGCGGCGATTATAGCCCTGCCGGGCCGAAAACGATCTTGAGGATCGCTAATGCAGAACTGGTCAGCGCGCGTGCGGCGAAGCGGCCCCGCACGCGTCGCGGCCCGTGATGTCCGTCGTCAATTCCCGTACATGTCGAAGTCGAAGTATTTCGACTGGATCCGGTTGTACGTGCCGTCGCCGCGGATCTGCGCGATCGCGCGATTCAGTGCGTCGCGCAGGTCCGCATCGGCCTTGCGCACGCCGGCCGCATCGCCGTTGCCCATGATCTTCGGGTCGAACACGACCCCGCCCGCGAACGAGAAGCCCTTGCCGCGCGGCGTCGCCAGGAAGCCGAGCTGGCCCTGCACCGCATCCATCAGCACGCCGTCCACGCGGCCGGTCACGAGATCCGCATAGGCCTGGTCGTAGCTCGGATACGGCACCACCTCGACCTTCGCCGCCGCCCATTTTTCGCGCGCGTAGGTTTCCTGGATCGTCCCCTGTTCGACCGCGACCCGCTTGCCGGCGAGCTTCGCGGCGTCGGGCAGCAGCCCGGAGCCGGTGCGCGCGATCAGGCGCGTCTGGTTGCGGTACAGGCGATCGGTGAAGTCGATCTGCTGGCGGCGCTGTTCGGTCGCGGCCATCGACGACAGGATCACGTCGAACTTGCGCGCCTGCAGCCCGGGAATCAGCCCGTCGAAGCTGCTCGACACCCACACGCATTTCGCGTTGAGCTTCGCGCACAGTGCGTTGCCGAGATCGATGTCGAAGCCCTGCACGCTGCCGTCGGTCGCGGTCGATTCGAACGGCGGGTAGGTCGGGTCGACGCCGATGCGGATCGTCGTCCATTCCTTCGCCGAGGCGAGTGTCGCGAAGGCCATCGCGGCCGCGGACAGCAGGATCGTGATGCGCGTCTTGTTCTTCATGGTCAGGCTCCGTTCGTGTGGGCAAGCGTGGGTGTGCGCGGGCCGCGCTTCAGCTCGGGAATTCGCCGCGCCGGAAATCGTTCGACAGTTCGAGGGTGTCGGCCATCTCGCCGACGGTGACCGGTTTGATCGGCGCGCGGATCCGGTAATGGCCCACATCGCCGACGCCGCGCTGCTGTACATCGGCAATCAGTTCGCCGACCGTCGTGCCGCACCAGCGTCCCTGGCACGGGCCCATCCCGCAGCGCGTGAATGCCTTCATCTGGTTCGGCCCCTGGCAGCCGAGCGCCGCGAGCGCGCGGATCTCGCCGGCCGTGACCTCCTCGCAGCGGCAGACGATCGTGTCGCCGTCGGGGCGGCGCAGCGCGGCGGGCGGCGTGTACAACGCGTCGAGCAGCGGGCGCACCGCGAGATGGCGGCGCCACGCACGCAGCGCCGGGCGCTCGCGTTCGGCTTGCCGGCGACGATCGAGTGCGCCGAGCGCGGCCGCGATGTCGAGCGCCGACACTTCGCCCGCACGGGCCGCGGCTTGCGCGCCGCCGATGCCCGCACCGTCGCCGGCGATCCACACCTGCGTGACGCTGCTGCGGCCGCGTGCATCGCAGGTCGGCCGCCAGCATGCCGCGTGTTCGTCCCATTCATGCGCGCAGCCGAGCGAGCGGGCGAGTTGCGTCGACGGAATCACGCCTTGATGCAACAGCACGAGCGACGTATCGAGCGATTGCACGATGCCGTCCGCGTCGCGAAAGCGGATGCGTTCCGCGCGGCCGTCGCCGTCGATACTGATATCGGTTGCGCCGCGATGGACGGGAATGGCTGCGGCGCGCACCGCCCGCAGCATGCGCCAGCCCTTGAGCAGATAATCGGCGCCGCGCAGCGCCGGCAGCGCATGCGGGAGCGCGCGGCGCCACGCATCGCGCGGCGTCGTGTCGACCAGCGCGCGCACGCGCCGGCCAGCATTCAGCAACTGCGCGGCGAACAGCCACAGCAGCGGGCCGCTGCCCGCGAGCACGGTGTCGGCCGACGGCGCGAGCCCCGCCGATTTCAGCAAGGTCTGCGCGGCGCCGACGCCCATCACGCCCGGCAGCGTCCAGCCGCGCACCGGCCACGGGCGTTCCTGCGCGCCGGTCGCGATCAGCACCGCGCGTGCGCCGATGTCGAGCGTGCCGCCGGATGGACCGCTCTGCGTGAGCATCGCGACCGGCTCAGGTTCGAACGCGACCTGCCACACCGTGCTGCGCGGCAGATACAGCGCGCCGCTCGCAAGCAGGCCGTCGACGAGCGGCCGGCCGGCCGCGTAATCCTTGCCGAGCCAGCGCGCGAGATCCGCGGGCGCGTCGGCGACGTTGCGATAGATCTGGCCGCCGGGCGCGCGGCCCTCGTCGGCGACGACGACCGACAGCCCTGCCGTGCGCGCGGCCGCGGCCGCCGCCATGCCGGCCGGCCCGGCGCCGACGATCAGCAGGTCACACTGGCGGCGCGTCATGCGAGCCTCGCCTTGCCGTGCATCGCACGCACCTGCATGCCGTCGCGCACGGGCGTCATGCAGCCTTGCACGTTCGGCACGCCGTCGACTTCGACGAGGCAGTCGAAGCACACGCCCATCATGCAGAACGGGCCGCGCGGCGCGCCGCTCACGGCGCTCGCGCGGCAGGCGAGGGTGCCGGCGGCGAGCAGCGCGGCCGCGACGCTGTAATGGGCGGGCACGTCGTGCGGCGCGCCGTCGATGTGGATGCGCACGCGTTCGCGCGTCGCGGCGGCGGGGACGATGGAATCAAACATGCCGGGTAGCCGTGGGCGCGGCGAAGCGCGCGGTGTTGAAGGCGGACAGGTCGGCGGGCGCGGCGCCGCCCGCGATCCACGGCGCGACCAGATCGGCGTGCGCGGCAGCGAGCGTCACGCCGCTGTGGCAGATCGCGACGAACGCGCCGGGATGCGTGGTCGACGCTTCGTAGACGGGCAGCCCGTCCGGCGTCATGATGCGCAGCGCGCCCCACGCGCGCACGATGCGTGCATGCGTGAGCGCCGGAAAAGCGGTGCGCGCGCGGCGCGCGATGTCGACCATCGCGGGGCGTGTCTGGCCATCATCGAAGCCGACGTCTTCCGCCGAGTCGCCGAGCAGCACCGAGCCTTCCGGCGTTTGCCGGACGACCAGCGTCGGATAGTCGAGAAACGGTGCAAGCCGCTCGGTGACCATGATCTGGCCGCGCAGCGGCGAGATCGGCGCGTGCAGGCCGACCATCGGCGCGAGCCGCGCGTTGTCGAGGCCGGCCGCGAGCACGACGCGCTCGGCCTCGAGGCGGCCTTCGCGCGTGTCGATCTCGAAGTGTCCGGCGCGCGGACGAATCTCGTCGACCGCGTTGCGCGGCAGATAGACGCCGCCGCACTGCACGAACGCCTGCAGCATCGCGCGCAGCGTGTAGAGCGGATTCGCATGACCGTCGTTCGGCGACCACAGCGCGCCGGCCAGCGCCGGCGACGCGGCGGGAATCCGCTTGCGCAGCGCGGCCGGATCGAGCACTTCGTACGACAGCGCCGCATCCTGGCGATGCAGCGACGCGAGCAGATCGGTCGCGCTGGCCAGCTCGGCGTCGTGCTCGAACAGTTCGATGCCGCCCGGGCGTTCGAACCCGCAGTCCACGCCGGTCTCGCGCCGCAGCTGCGTGGCGAACGCGCCCCAGCGCGCGGACGATTCGCACGACCAGCGCGCGTAGGGCAGGCAGCGTCCGCCCTTGCCCTGCACCCACACCAGCCCGAAGTTGCCGCGTGCCGCGCGAAACGCGATGTCGTCGCCGTCGCACACGGCGACGCGCTTGCCGATGCGCGCGATGCCCCACGCGAGTGCCATGCCGACGAGGCCGCCGCCGGCCACGACGACGTCGAAGCCGCGCACGGTCATGTGCGGCTCCGGCGGCATCGGGTCGATGTTTGCGTGTTATGGGGCATGGTGGCGCGGTTCCTTGCGTGTATGACGTTGCTGAATCGATGTTCGGCCAGGCAAAATAGACTGTCCAATACAGCTTGATCAACGATCCATAATCCAGTGTTATGACCACGCCTTCACTCAGGATTCGTCAGATCGAAGCATTCCGCGCGGTGATGCAGCGTCATACCGTCACGCGCGCGGCGCGCGATCTGCATATCTCGCAGCCGGCCGTGAGCCGGCTGATCGCCGACCTCGAGGATCGCGTCGGCTTCGTGCTGTTCGAGCGCCAGCAGGGGCGCTTCACGCCGACCGCGCAGGCGCGCGTGCTGTACGAGGAAGTCGAGCGCGCATTCGTCGGGCTCGATCGCGTCGCGCAGGCCGCCGAGCAGATTCGCGCGATGCGGCGCGGCACGCTGCGCGTGGCCGGCTCGCCGGCGGTCGCACTCGACCTGCTGCCGGAGCTGGTCACCCGCTTCGCAGGCGCGCATCCGGGTATCGACATCACGCTGCTCGCGCACAGCGCGTCGACGGTCGTCGACAAGGTTGCGTCGGGGCAATGCGACGTCGGGCTGATCGCCGAGCCGGTGCCGCATCCGGCGGTGCGCGGCGAGCGGCTCGCGGAAAGCGCGATGTGCTGCATCGTGCCGCGCGGGCATCGGCTCGCGCGCAAGCGCGTGGTGCAGCCGGCCGACCTGCGCGACGAATCGTTCATTTCGTTTCCGCCGAGCTTCGAGGCGCGCAGCGCGATCGACCGCGTGTTCGTCGAGGCCGGCGTGTCGCGCGTGCTGTCGATCGAGGCGCAGTTGTCGCAGACGATCGTCGCGTTCGTCGCGAATGGTGCGGGCGTCGCGCTGATCGATCCGGTCACGGCCGCGTATGCGGGCCATCGCGTGGCCGTCAAGCCGTTCGAGCCGGCCGTGCCCGATCACTTCTACCTGGTGACGTCCACGTCGCAGCCGCTGTCGATGATCGGCGACGCGTTCTGCACGGATTTGCGGGAGGCGTTTGCGCGAATGCGGGATCGGCGCGACGCATGAGCGGGGAGAGCGGGGGAGCGGATCGCGATTGCGCCGCACCGATTGGGCGTTACCCGTCGATCATGCGTGGCCCATATCGCAATGCAGGCGGGTGTTTGCCCACACGTAGCGGAGTGTTCGGCGTGTTGCGGTTGCTCGGGCGAGCACACAAGCGAGCGTAGGGTGCCACTACGCTCGCTTCAGCGCTCCTTGCGAGCGGCTTCATCGACGCGATGACGTGCATTGCCGAAGCACATGATCGGCGCTCGATGAGCGTGTTGCCGCTGATCGAGCCGCGGTGTTATCCGGAATGATTCATTCCTGAATCAGGAATCGATTCCGGTTCTTGGCATCCTTGATCCATGCGGGCGCGCGGCCACGGCCCGACCAGGTTGCGCCAGTCTTGGGATCGCGATACTTCGCATTCACGGTCGCCGGCTTTTTTGCCGCCGCTCGATCCCGACGAACGCCGAAGATGTCTTTTTCGGTAATTCCGTACTCCGCGACCTTGGTACGGATGTCTTCGATTACAGCCTGGAGCTCGGTGAGACGGGCGGTTTCCGCTTTCTCCGCCAGTGCGTCCATTTGAGCCTTCAGTTCCTTGTATGTAGCCATGCTTTCCTCCGCGGGTTGTACTGCAAACATGATATGCGGCTTTTTGCCGAAATGATAATGATTGGCTATGCCTAATTCGCCAAGTTTAAAGCAAATTGAACTTTGGATCTTCCTTGCCTTCGGCGCGAGGAACTGTCCGGCAATCGAATTCTATTTTCATATGATGTGAGTTTCGCTGCCGATCGCACTGCCTACGACTGGAAATCGGCGATGAATCCGTTTGTCATCATGCTCGGCGAGCAATTCACGCCATCGTCACGACAAGCAGGTCGATCATGAGTGTCACCAAAAGCGGCGCGGGACCCGCAGGCTACAACATAGTTACCGAATGGCAACGGAAAGCCGGCAATAACGTCGCGAAACGAAAGATGATCTAAAGAGGGCACCTGGTTTATGAACTCCGCCAAAGGCGGTGGGGCGGCTGCGCTTACTCGAACGGCGGGCTTTCGTGCTCCGTTTGGCGAAATTGCTTTACGAACGGGGCGCGGATTTCGCGCTCAAGGTTCTTGTGGTGACCACGACGCCGGGTTGGGAAGAAAACAGACGAGCGCAAATTTGCGACATCCTTTCAGATGAGGCGAGGCTTGCGATTATTCAGCGTATGGCGGCAGCGCAGCAGGCTGAAATCGTAGACAAGACAGCGTCCACAACGGTGATTGACGCAATTGCGAGATTTGCTCCGGAATTCCGGATCGAGTCGAAGCGTTTAAGGTAGGGTGCGGCGAAAACGCCCCGTACGAGGATCTTATCTTCCGCCGGCAATCGATTACCTCGCTGTCAGACCGCGTGATCAACCGCTTTTCCCGTGCGTTTTCGCAGCCACGTTGCGGCCGATGATCGTCCGAGAGGGCGGGCATACCCTACATCAGGTAGCAGGACGCGATCGGCGGAAAGCTTCCGCCGAGCCCGTCCTCGCCATTCATGTACTCGGCGTGTCACGCGATCGAGCGCGAGGAACGCGCGGCACCTTCCGCGCGCGCGCGGGAAGATCGTACGCATTGCCGCTCGAGTTCGGACTCGTGCCTGCGCTCGTGCTCATGCACGTACACACGCACACGCTCAGGCGTGCGCTGTGTCCGAGACGCGGGAGGCCGACACGCCGGCCCCGCTGGACGAAGACGTACCGGCCAGCGCAGCGCCGGCCAGACGCCGATAGCGCGCGAGCGCCCACAGCGGGAAGTACGCGGTATAGCCGTGATACTTCAGGTAGAAGATGCGCGGAAAGCCCGGCGCATTGTGCGAGCGGTGCCACCAGAAGCCGTCGTCCTGCTGCACCGATTGCAGATACGCGATGCCGCGTTTCACCGAGTCGGATTCGCAGTCGCCGAACGCCATCTGCGCGAGCAGCGCCCACGCGGTGAAGTTCGACGTGCTTTCGCCCGCATTGGTGCCGGCGAGCGCCGGGTCGATGTAGCTGTCGTTCGTCTCGCCCCAGCCGCCGTCCGCGTGCTGACGCGCGCGCAGCCAGGCGAGCGCGCGGGCGATGTACGGCTGCGCCGGGTCTTCACCCGCGAGCGCGAGCCCGGCCAGCACGCTCCACGTGCCGTAGATGTAGTTCGTGCCCCAGCGGCCCCACCAGCTGCCGTCGGGCTGCTGCGTGCGCTTCACGTAGTCGATCGCGCGCGCGAGCGACGCGCGGTCGGCCGCGCGCTTCGTGACGCCGAAGCACAGCAGCACGCGGCCCGATACATCCTCGGTCGGCGGATCGAGCAGCGCGCCGTGATCGGCGAACGGGATCGCGTTCAGGTACAGGCGGTCGCAGTCGGCGTCGAACGCCGCGAAGCCGCCGTTGCGCGATTGCAGCCCGCGCATCCAGTCGAGCGCGCGGGCGACGCGCGCTGCATACGGGTGCGAGCCGTCCGCGTTGCGGTGCGTGCGGCCACGGCGGTCGAGCATTGCGGTGACGACCGCGGTGTCGTCGATGTCGGGGTAGTACGGGTTCGCATACTGGAACGCCCAGCCGCCCGGTTGCGTGTCGGCGGGCGCGTTCTCGATCCAGTCGCCGCGCAGGTCGTTCACCTGGCGCTCGGCGAGCCAGTCGTACGCGCGGGCGATGCGTGCGTCGAGTTCATTCAGTGAGCCGGCCGGCTCACCGGCGTCGGGCGCGGCCACGCCACGCGCCTGCTCGAGCGCCATCGTGCTCCACGCGGTGTCCCATACCGGCGACAGGCACGGCTGGCAGTACACGCTGCCGTCGGGCCGCGTGACCAGCAGCTTGTCGAGCGCGTTCTCGCAGTCGCGGCGCAGCGGATGATCGTCCGGGTAGCCGAGCACGTCCATCATCTGGTAGCTGTACACGATCGGCGGAAAGATCCCGCCGAGCCCGTCCTCGCCGTTCATGCGCTCCGCGCACCACGCTTCCGCGTGCCGGATCGCACGTTGCCGCAGGCGTTTCGGCAGCAGCGGCTCCACGTGACGCACCACGCGATCGAGCGCGAGGAACGCGCGGCGCATCCCGCGCGCGGGCGGGAAGTACTGGCGCTCCTGGTCGGGCGGCGTGACGAACAGCTCGGGGATCGCGATGTTGCGCGGGTTGCGCGCACGCGCCTTCAGCGAGCACAGCACGAGCAGCGGCACCATCGTCGTACGTGCCCAGTACGCAACCTTGTACATCGAGATCGGCACCCACTTCGGGAACAGCACGAATTCGACCGGCATGAACGGCGCCGCGCGCCACGGCACCTGGCCGAACGTCGCGAGCAGGATGCGCGTGAACACGTTCGCGCGTGCCGCGCCGCCGAGCTTCAGGATCGCGTCGCGCGCGCGGACCATGTGCGGCGCCTGCTCGCTGTCGCCGGCGGCCTTCAGCGCGAAGTACGCCTTCACGCTGCACGACACGTCCGGATCGCCGTCGACGTACAGATCCCACCCGCCATGCGTGTCGAGCCGCTGGATCGCGCGCAGGTAGCGCGCCATCTGCTCCTGACGCGCGTCGTCGATCTTGTCCATGAAATGCATCATCAGGATGTATTCCGCGGTGATCGTCGCGTCGGATTCGAGTTCGAAACACCAGCTGCCGTCGGGCTGCTGAAGACGCATCAGCGCGTCGCGGCCGCGGGCGATCGCGGTGTCGAGCGCGGACCAGGAGGAGGGGGCGGGTTTATTCATGCGGCGGATCATACCATCCAGCCGGAATGTTTATCTCGAGACCGCGGGTGCTAACATCGCCGCCATGAAGAAACGCCCCGAACCCGCTTTGCACGACATCCCCGCGCCCGTCGACACGGCCGAACCGGCCGGCCCGCAGGCGTCCGGCGCAGCGGCTGTGCCCGGTTCCGTGCCTGATTCCGCGCCCGTCGCCGGCGTGCGGCGTAAAAAGGCGCCGGAACAGGTGCGCGCGCAACTGCTGGAAGCCGCGTCGGAAATCGCGACCCATCACGGCGTGGCCGCGTTGACGCTCGACGCGGTCGCCGAGCGCGCGGGCGTGACGAAAGGCGCGCTGCAGTATCACTTCGCGAACAAGCAGGGCTTGCTCGACGCGCTGTTCGGGCAGGCGACCGAGCGCTTCGCGACGCAGATGGCCGCACGCCGCGCGGTCGATTCGCACGGAGACGGCGCGGCGGCGCGCGCGTATCTGCATGCGGTGCTCGACACCGCGCAGCCGGCCGCGAGCACCGACGTGCTGCGCGTGCTGGTCGCGTCGATGATCACCGAGCAGGAGACGCGTGCGCGCTGGTCGGTGCCGATGCGCGAGTGGACGCGGCCGGACCCGGTGCCGCTCGAACGGGCGGCGACGCTGATGATCTGCCGGCTCGCGGCCGACGGGCTGTGGATCTCGGAGCTGCTCGACAGCGTGGAGATTTCGGCGGAACTGCGCGCGGAGATCGTCCGGCAACTCGACCGGATGACCGCGGCCGAGCCCGCGGGCACCGGCACGATCAAGGGTGAGCGCGGCCGGCGCCGCTGAGGATTCAGTCGCCGAACAGCGCGATGAGATCGGCAATACGCCGCACGCCCGTCTTCGCGAAGACCGCCTTGATCTGGCTGCGCACGGTGCTGATCTGCACGCGGTTGCATGCCGCGTACTCGGCCGGCGTCAGGCCGCCGGCAATGCCGGTCGCGACGGCCATTTCCGCGCGGGTGAGCGAGAACGGACGCCGGTCCGCGTCGGGCCGTGCGAGCCGCTGGAACGGGCGGCGCAGCAACAGCATCGCGAGCGGGCGCGTGTCGCGATCGAGCGGCGCGGTCAATTGCGGCTTCAGCGGCACGACATGAAGTTCAAGCGTCGGGCGTTGCTCGCGGTCGAGTGCATAGAGCGGCAACGGATCGACACTCGGCTGCGGCGAACACGCATCCCTGACCCGCTGCGCGAGCTGCGCCGCAACCTGCGGCGCCCACGGCACGAGCCGATCGGCCTGTGCGCGCAGTTCCGTCGACGATTCCAGCAACGCGATCGCCGCTGCATTCAGATAGCGCACGTGCAACGTGTCGTCGACGACGATCACCGCGCGCGGCAGCGCATCGAGCGCCGCGGCCATCAGCGGCGCGCGGCTCGACGCCGGCGCGGCCGCTTGCCGGATGCGAAATACGTTCGGCAGATGATCGAGCACACGCTGCAATTCGCGTGTCGTGTGCGTGTCGTACGGCCGGTGATCGACCGGACGGTGCACGGCGAGGATCAGCCGTCGATTGCCGTCGAGCCGCATGCCGCCGCACGAATAGCGCAGGCCTTCGCGAATGTAGAAGTCCTGATAATACTCGCTGCGTGCGATCACGCGATCGGGCAGGAAGCGGTGCATCGGATACATGCGGCCGGCCGGTTCGCGCATCAGCACGCCGCGCGCGAGATCGAGATCGTGATAGTGGCTCGCGTACGCGTCGGCCCAGCCCGAGCCGTAGCCGGCGAAGCGGTATTCGAGGAAGGTGCCGGTGCGCGCGTCGTGCACGAAGCAGTTCGCCGCCCGCGCGTCGGCGAGCGCCATGAGGGCCTTGAGCGCGACGTCCCATTGTTCGGGATCGACGGCGGCCGTGTAGAGCGCCGCGATCGACTCGTCGGCCGAGCAAATCCTTGACATCCCCGTTCCCCGGTTGCCGCACGCGCTACGTTGCGCGTGTCGTCGCATCGCGTTCGCCGGGTCGGGCATGCCGGCGTGTCGCGCGGATGCGGTGCGATCGATTCTAGCAAGCGTCCTCAATTTTGGGGATGCCGCCGCGATGCAGAGTGTCTACGATCGGCAACGAAGAGAGGGGCCGTGGACGTGACGCGCGCGGCACGACATTGATCGGACGATATGAAGAAAAGCGTCGTGCTGCCGGGTGTTTTTCTGACATACGACGCGCGTACCGTGAAGCGAAACGAGGACGACGCGTCGAGCGAAAGGACCATGCGGCGATGCGCCGATGAAGACAGGCCGGGTGCTGTGTTTCGGGGAGTAGCAAGCACATGCTGACGAGAGACTATGTGGAGCGCGAGCTCTCTCATATCGAGAGAATGGTCGCGCTGCTGGAAAGCGATGCCGATACCGGCGCGGCGGTGATGCCGGTTGCGATGCGCGTGAGTCACCCGAGTTACTGGCGCGCGCGGATCGAGGCGCTGCTGGCGATTCCCGGCATGCCGCGCCATCTGACGACGCTCGGCAATGCGCTGCTTGCGAAGATCGACGGGATGGAGTCGCGGCCGGCGCCGGCGAAGCCCTGAACGGATGGACGCGCGCGGCCCGGGCCGTGCCGCGCGCGCCCGCCTTTATCCATTATCGAGATAGTCCATATTCCGGATATCGCGTTGCGGGATAGCACGCGTCGCCGCCACACTTGCGCAAAATCAATCCCAACCGGAGACATTCATGCGTACGCAAGTCGGCATCATCGGCGCCGGGCCCGCGGGCCTGCTGCTTTCCCATCTTCTTCATCTGCGCGGTATCGAGTCGGTCGTGCTCGAGTCGCGCAGCCGCGAACAGATCGAATCCACCATCCGCGCCGGCGTGCTCGAACAGGGCACGATGGACGTGCTGACCGAATCGGGGGTCGGCGACCGGATGAAAGCGGAAGGCGCGCTGCATCACGGGTTCGAACTGGCATTCGAAGGCAAGCGCCGCCGCATCGATTTGACTGAGCTGACCGGCAAGGCGATCACCGTCTATGCGCAGCACGAGGTGCTGAAGGATCTCGTGGCCGCGCGCGTGGCGGCCGGCGGCGCGCTGTACTTCAACGTGTCCGGGACGACGATTGCCGGCATCGAGACCGATGCGCCGTCGATCCGCTTCGTGCACGACGGCGTCGAACAGACGCTCGACTGCGACTTCGTGATCGGCTGCGACGGCTCGCAGGGCGTGTCGCGCACGATGATCCCCGCCGCCTTGCGGCAGGACTACGAGCGCGTGTTTCCGTTCGGCTGGTTCGGCATTCTCGTCGAGGCGCCGCCGTCGTCGGACGAGCTGATCTATGCGCGCCACGAACGCGGCTTCGCGCTTGTCAGCACGCGCTCGCCGAACGTGCAGCGCATGTATTTCCAGTGCGACCCGAAGGATTCGGTCGACCAATGGTCCGACGATCGCATCTGGGCCGAGATGCACGCGCGCGTCGACTCCGCCGATGGCCGGCAGGTCGTGGAAGGGCGGATTTTCCAGAAGAACATCGTCGGCATGCGCAGCTTCGTGTCGACCACGATGCAGCACGGCCGCCTGTTCCTCGCCGGCGACGCTGCGCACATCGTGCCGCCGACCGGCGCGAAGGGCCTCAACCTCGCGGTGTCGGACGTGCGCATCCTGACGTCCGCGCTGCAGGCGTTCTACGACGAAGCGCGCACCGACCTGCTCGACGCGTACAGCGAAACCGCGCTGCGCCGGATCTGGCGCGCCGAACACTTCTCGTACTGGATGACGCGCATGATGCATCGTCTCGACGACGCGTCGCCGTTCGAGCAGCGTTTGCAGGTGGCCGAACTCGAGCACGTGACGACGTCGCGCACGGCGGCGATGGCGATGGCCGAGAACTACGTCGGCGCGGTCGCGGTCTGACGCGCGGCGATCGAGCCGGCTGTTGCGGTCGCGGCTTTCGGGAGCCGCGACCGCGCGCATCGCCCGCACCGCGCCCGTTTACGAGCGGCCCGGCATCAGGTCGCGATGGGCCGCTTCCCTGAACTCGCCCGGCGTCAGGCCGGTCTGCTTGCGGAAATAGCGGCTGAAATACGCGCTGTCCGCAAACCCCATCTCGTGCGCGATTTGCTTCACGCTCAGATTCGAATAAACCAGGTCGCGCTGCGCTTCGCGAATCAGATGCGCGTTGACGACCGCCGTCGTCGAGATGCCCAACTCCTCCCGGCACACGCGCGCAAGCTGCGCGGCCGTTACGCCGAGCCGGTCCGCATAGAATTCCACCGGCCGATGCTCGCGAAAATGCGTGTCGATCAGTTCGCGAAAGCGCCGCAGCAACGTGGCGCGCCGATCGGTGCCGGCATGCGACGGCGCGGCCGCGAGATCGCTCAGGCGCGCGACATGCACGACCAACGCCACCAGCAACGCCATCCCGGCCGCGCCGCGCCCGCGTGAGGTGCTGCGGAATTCCTGTTCGAGCAATGCGAACAGCGGCATCAGCATCGACGCGCTCGCGTCCGGCTCCCTGACCGGAATCACCGCCGCGCGTTGCAGGATCGACAGCGCGCCCGGCGCGGCGGTCTTGACCAGCGTTTCGAGCGCGCGCTGCACGACCGTGATCACGAGGCCGTCGATCTGCGGCGAGAACTCGAACGCATGGACCGTCTGCGCGGGCAGCAGCACGAGGCACGGCGGTGCGAACGTGTGCTTCCCGCTCTCGATCACGACATGCCCCTGCCCGCCGCGGATGTACAAAATCTGCAATAGCGCGTCGTGACGGTGCGCGGCGATATGCCAGTCGTTCGGCTGGCTGCGCTCCGGTATCCATTCGAAGTTGAACGCGTCGTACCAGGGCGGACGCGCCGATTCGCCATACAGATCGTAGTTAGGGATTCTCCTCATGCCGCACGGCCTCCTGTGTACAAATTGTCCTGTTGCTTGCGGCGTTTGTCCAATTTTCGCGCGATGCGCGCTTCTATACTTTTCCCATCGACGTAGCGCTTGCCACTGACGCAGCGCGCGACGTTCGGGTAGCGTGTGCCGGATCGAGCCGGATCTCTCAAGCTCATTTCAAGAGGATACCTAATGATATCGCAAGCGAACACTCAACAGCAGGACTGGCTTCGTCTCGACGGGCAGGTTTGCGTCGTGACGGGGGCCGCGGGCGGCATCGGCACGTCGATCGTCGAAACGTTCGTGGCGGCCGGCGCGCGGGTCGCGCTGCTCGACCGCGACGCGGACGGCACCATCGCGATCGCCGAACGGTTGCGCGCGGCCGGCGGCGACGTCGTCGCCATCGGCTGCGATATCGGCGACGCCGCCAGCGTGACGCAGGCCGCCGAACGCGTGGAGCGCGACCTCGGTCCCGCCGACGTGCTCGTGAACAACGCCGGCCTGTTGCGCGCCGGCGGCATCGAGAGCATCGGCCTCGACGCATGGAACGCGATGCTGCAGGTCAATCTCACCGGCTACATGTTGTGTTCGCAAGCGTTCGGGCGCGCGATGCTCGCGCGCGGCTCGGGTGTGCTGGTACATGTCGCGTCGATCGCGGCGCGCCACCCGCAGACGTACAGCGGCGCCTACAGCGCGAGCAAGGCGGCGGTCGCGATGCTCGCGCGGCAACTGGCGGCGGAGTGGGGGCCGCGCGGCATCCGCAGCAATACCGTGTGCCCGGGCATGATCCGCACGCCGCTGTCGGAGTCGTTCTACGCGAGCGGCGACATCGAGGCACGCCGCAGCGCGATGACCGCGAACCGCCGCATCGGCCGGCCCGACGACATCGCGAACGTCGTCGCGTTTCTCGCGAGCCCGCGTGCGGCATACATGAATGGCGCGGAGCTGGTGGTCGACGGCGGCCTCGACGCGATGCTGATGGATCTCGTGCCGCGGCCCGGCTACGAGGCCGGTGCCGGCGCACGCTGATTCGGCGACCTTGCCGTGCTGCACGCACGACGCGCAGCGCGAGCCCGGCGACGCACAGTTATTCAAGAGACGGAGGAAGACATGATGAACGATCAGCAGCGTTCGAAGCACGTCACGTGCGATCTGCTCGTGATCGGATCGGGAGCGGGCGGCCTGTCCACCGCCATTACCGCGCGCAAGGCGGGGCTCGACGTGATCGTCGTCGAGAAGGAAGCATGTTTCGGCGGCACGACCGCGTTTTCAGGCGGCGTGCTGTGGATCCCCGGCAATCGCCATGCACGCGCAAACGGCGTGCAGGATACGCGCGAAGCGGCCCGCACGTATCTGCGCGGCGAGACGGGCGCGTTCTACGACGATGCGGCGATCGACGCGTTTCTCGAGCACGGCCCGCGCATGCTCGATTTCTTCGAGCGCGAGACTGACGTGAAATTCGTGCCGACGCTGTATCCGGACTATCACCCGGACATGCCCGGCGGCGTCGACATCGGCCGCTCGGTCGTCGCCGCGCCGTACGATGCGCGCGGGCTCGGGCGCGATCTCGAGCGCCTGCGTCCGCCGCTGAAGACGATCACGTTCATCGGGATGATGTTCAATTCGTCGAACGCGGACCTGAAGCACTTCTTCAACGCGACCCGCTCGCTTCGGTCGGCGTGGTACGTGACGAAGCGGCTTGCCGCGCATCTGAAGGATCTCGCGCTGTATCGGCGCGGCGTGCAGATCACGAGCGGCAACGCGCTCGCCGCGCGCCTCGCGAAGTCCGCGCTGGATCTCGGCATTCCGATCCTGACGAACACGCCCGCACGCGAACTCGTCACGGACGGCGCGCGCATCGCCGGCGCAACGGTCGGGGCCGACGGCGCGACGTATCGCATCACCGCGCGCCGCGCGGTCGTGCTCGCGAGCGGCGGCTTCTCGCACGACGTCGCGCGCATCGCGCGTGCTTATCCGCACGTTGCGCGCGGCGGCGAGCATGTATCGCCGGTGCCGGCCGGCAACACCGGCGACGGCGCGACGCTCGCCGAGCGCGCGGGCGGCCGCGTCGAGATCCGCTATCCGCAACCGGCCGCATGGATGCCCGTCTCGCGCGTGCCGCTCGGCGACGGCCGCTTCGGTGTGTTTCCGCATCTGCTCGATCGCTACAAGCCCGGCGTCATCGGCGTGACCCGCCGCGGCACGCGTTTCACGAACGAATCGAATTCGTATCACGACGTCGGCGCCGCGATGATCGCAGCATGCCAAGGTGAGACCGAGACGGCGATGTGGCTCGTGTGCGATCACGCGACGATCCGCAAATACGGGCTCGGCTTCGCGAAACCCGCACCCGTGCCGCTCGGGCCGCTGCTGCGCAACGGCTATCTCGTGCAGGGGCGCACGCTGGCCGAACTCGCGCAGCGCGCCGGCATCGATGCGGCGAATCTGGAAGCGACCGTGCGGCGCTACAACCGCGAAGCCGCGCGCGGCGAGGATCCCGAATTCGGCCGCGGCACGACGTCGTTCAACCGTTATCTCGGCGACGCCGACCATCGTCCGAATCCGTGCGTGGCGCCGCTCGGCGACGGGCCGTATTACGCGCTGAAGGTCGTGATGGGTGACCTTGGCACCTTCGACGGCATCCGGACCAACGTGGTCGGCCAGGTGCTCGCCGCCGACGACCGGCCGATCGCCGGCCTGTATGCGGTCGGCAACGATCGCGCCAGCATCATGGGCGGCAACTATCCGGGCGCGGGGATCACGCTCGGGCCGATCATGACGTTCGGCTATCTGAGCGCACGCCATATCGCGGGGCTTGCCGATCTTGGCGACCAGACCGACCTTCGTGACCGACTCGATCTTGCCGAGCCGACATCATCCGCCGCCGAGCCGACACCACCCGCCGCCGCGCGCGCGACCGCCTGAACCCGGAGCCGACCATGACTACCGCGAAAGCCTTCATCGACCATCGCATCTATACGATCCGCCCGCGCGGCATGGCGGAGTTCATCGAGATCTTCGACCGGCTCGCGATGCCGATCCAGGTCAAGTATCTCGGCGCACCCGTCGGTTTCTACATGAGCGACATCGGCGCGTTGAACCAGGTCGTCCATCTGTGGGGCTACGACAGCATCGCCGACTACGACGGGCGGCGCACCGCGCGCGATGCCGATCCGGACTGGCCCGCGTATCTGCAGGCGTCCGGCCACCTGATCGTCGCGCAGGAGAGCCGCATCATCCGCCGCGTCGAGTTCCCGAGCCTCGCGTACCTGACGCGCTGAGCCGATGACGATGAAACCCGGACCCGACACGGACGACACCCCGCGCGCGGGGCGATCGTCACGGGCGGCGCGGACGGCATCGGCCGGCCATGCGCGATGCGGTTGGTCGCCACGGGCTGCCGCGTCGCGCTCGCCGGCCTGCAAGGGCACCGGGTTCACGACGAAACCATGACCATGAACAGGTCCGCGCGCGGGCGGTGCATTGCCACCGTCGTGCGACCGGACCGAAGGAGACATACGATGAAAACCCCCCCGCGTACGCTCGACGTGCAGTCGTTCATCGACGCCGAGCGCTTTTCCCCCTGTCAGTGGCTGATCCTGATTCTGTGCTTCCTGGTCGTGGCCGCCGACGGCTACGACACGGCCGCGATCGGCTTCATCGCGCCCGCGCTGACGCACGACTGGGGCATCGCGCGCAGCGCGCTCGGCCCGGTGATGAGCGCGGCGCTGGCCGGGCTCGGCATCGGCGCACTCGCCGCCGGCCCGTGCGCGGACCGGCTCGGCCGCAAGACCGTGCTCGTGCTGTCGGTCGCGTGTTTCGGCGCGTGGAGCATGGTGTCCGCGCATGCGCAGTCGATCGAAGCATTGACTGCATTCCGCTTCCTGACCGGGCTCGGCCTGGGCGCGGCGATGCCGAACGCCGTCACGCTGATGTCGGAGTACGCGCCGGCCCGAATCCGCGGTGTGGCCGTCAACGCGATGTTCTGCGGTTTCTCGTGCGGGCTCGCGGTGGGTGGCGTCACGTCCGCATGGCTGATTCCGCAGTTCGGCTGGCAAAGTGTGCTGACCGCGGGCGGCGTCGGGCCGCTCGCGCTGGCGGTCGCGCTCGTGATGCTGCTGCCCGAGTCCGCGCAGTATCTCGCGGCGCGACCGGGCACGCATGCGCGCATCGCGCGCATCCTCGCGCGGATCGCACCGCGCGAGCGCTTCGACGACTGCACGTTCGCGGCCGCCGGCGCGCGAGCGCAAACGGGCGGGGCGTCCGCGCTCGCGCAGGTCGTATCCGCGCAGTTCCGTTCGCGCACGCTGATGCTGTGGGCGGCCTATTTCATGGGACTGCTGATCTATTACCTTCTGACCAACTGGATGCCGACGCTGCTTCGCGACGCCGGTTTCAGCGCCGAAGGCGGCGCGCTGATGACCTCGCTCTTCCCGCTCGGCGGCGTGCTCGGCAACCTCGGCGCCGGATGGCTGATGGACCGCTTCAATCCGAACCGGACGATCGTCTGCGCGTATGTCGTGGCGGCGCTGCTGGTGCTCGTGGCGAGCCGCACGATCGGGCATGCCGCATGGCTCGGCACGCTGATTTTCCTGTGCGGCACCGTGGTGACGAGCGCGGTGACGTCGATGTCGGCCTATGCGGCGAGCCTGTATCCGACGCGCTGCCGCGCGACAGGCGTGGCATGGATGCTCGGCATCGGACGAATCGGCGGCGTGGCCGGCGCATTCGCCGGCGCGATGCTGATGGGGCTCGGCTGGCACTTCGGCGACGTGTTCAGCCTGCTGGCGGTGCCGGCGTTCGCCGCGGCCGGTGCGTTGTACATGATCGGCCATTGCCGCACGGAGATCACGGAACAGGAGCGCGCGAGCGGGGCGGCCGTGCAGCAGCACTGATTCGGCAGATGCGCGATGGCGGCGCAGCGCGCGAATGAAAAAAGCCACGGAGTGCTCCGTGGCTTTTCGTTTTCGTCACGCAGCCGTTTCATGGCTGCGTATCGAACGGTTTCGTGCGAACGCGCTTACGCGATGCTCTTCGACCAGTTCGCGTACCAGTTGCGGAACAGCGTGTACTGCGCTTCCGCGTAGTTGCGCTGCGCGTCGCTCAGGGCGTCGGTTTCGTTGAAGTGCAGCGTGTATTCCTTGTCGCCGTTCAGCACCATCAGGTGCTTGTAGAACAGGACCAGGTCGCAGCCTTCGTCGAACGACGACAGCACGGCCAGCGCCGCTTCCAGTTCCTTCGCACGCACGCGTGCCACTGCGTCGCCTTGCGCGGCCTTCTTGCACAGGTCGACCAGTTGCAGCACTTCGCGCGGCAGCGCGTTGCCGATACCGGTGATCGCGCCTGCTGCGCCGCAGTTCACGAAGCCGTGGAAGACCTGCGTGTCGACGCCGGCCATCAGCGTGACGCTGTCGTCCTGCGACGTGATGTTCTCGGCTGCGTAGCGCATGTCGGCGGCGCCGCCGAATTCCTTGAAGCCGATCAGGTTCGGGTGCTGGCGACGCAGTTCGAAGAACAGGTCGGCGCGGGTCGCGAAGCCGTAGTACGGGCTGTTGTAGATCACGGCCGGCAGGTTCGGCGCGGCGTTCAGGATCGCGGCGAAGTGCGCCTTCTGGGCCGCCGGCGACGCGCCGCGCGACAGCACGCGCGGGATCACCATCAGGCCGTGTGCGCCGACCTTCGCGGCATGCGCGGCGTGCGACACGGCTTCCTTCGAGTTCACCGCGCCGGTGCCGACGATCGTCGGGACGCCGGCTTCGACCAGGCGCGCGACGCCTTCCTGGCGCTGCGCTTCGGTCAGCAGCGGCCAGTCGCCCATCGAGCCGCAGTAGACCACCGCGCGCATGCCGAGTGCAATCAGTTCCTTGCCCTTCTTCACCAGCGCGTCGAAATCCGGCTGACGGTCAGCGGTGCACGGCGTCATCAGGGCCGGAATGGTGCCGGTAAAAATGTTGTCGCTCATCTCGTTTCCTCACATTCAGATAGGGTCAACTGCCATTGCTGGCAACCTGGGCTGTACGCGCGCTCGCCGTCTCGTCGGTGCTGCATGCGATCCGGACGGCGGCTGGCCGCCTCTTGTTTGCCTCGGTGCCGAAACGTTGCCTCCGGTTTCGCCCGAGAGTCAGCCATCGACGGAAGTCATTCTAGCCAGTTCGAATATTTTATACAATATAAAATAAAAAGGGCGTGACGAAGGTCGTCGTGCCGGAGCCGCGGGGAGGGTGGCGAACCGCGCCGCAGCGGCTTTGGGCGGGGGCGACGGACGATCCCGTCGACGCCGGAAAATTCACGCCCCGCCCCGCCCGTCGGCCCGCGGGCCGTGATTGGCACCCCATAGACGGGCCCCCCGCCGTACTTTCCTCTGATCAGAAAAATCGCTCTCGCAGGCTCGGAACCTGACGGCCGGATGCCGCCCCGCATGTCGCATTTCTGCCGAAACCTTTTTGAGATTGCGTGGATTGTGTATTGGATATTGTATAAAATCTTTCGACGTGCTTACGCGCGAACCCGGCCCGCCAAGGGAAATGGAAGACAACGAGAGGAGATACGGAGATGACAAGTCAGGTCGGCGAGGCAGTCTCGCCTGGTAGTGCAGCAGCCGTGCCGGACACGGCGTCGAAGCGGGAATTGAAGCGGGTCGTCGCGGCGTCGATGGTCGGCTCGGTGGCGGAGTGGTACGAGTTCTTCCTGTATGGAACGGCGTCGGCGCTGGTGTTCGGCACGCACTTCTTCAAGAAGACCGGCAACCCGATCGACGGCCTGCTCGCCGCGTTCGCGCTGTATGCGGTGGGATTCGCCGCGCGCCCAATCGGCGGGCTGGTGTTCGGTTACTACGGCGACAAGTTCGGCCGCAAGTATCTGCTGCAGGTGAGCCTGATCGTGGTCGGCGTCACGACCTTCCTGATGGGGTGCCTGCCGACCTTCGATGCGATCGGCTACTGGGCGCCGGTGCTGCTGGTGTCGCTGCGCCTGATCCAGGGCTTCGCGTTCGGCGGCGAGTGGGGCGGCGCGATCCTGCTGGTCAGCGAACACAGCCCGGACAACCGCCGCGGCTTCTGGGCCAGCTGGCCGCAGGCCGGCGTGCCGGCCGGCAACCTCGTCGCGACCATCATCCTGCTGGTGCTGTCGAGCTCGCTGTCCGAGGCCGACTTCCTGGCGTGGGGCTGGCGCGCGGCGTTCTGGTTCTCGGCGGTGGTCGTGCTGATCGGTTTCTGGATTCGCCGCAAGGTCGACGATGCGCCGATCTTCAAGGAAGCGCAGGTGCGCCGCGCGCAGAAGCAGGAAAAGCAGCTCGGCGTGGGCCACGTGCTCAAGTATCACTGGCGGCAGGTGCTGATCGGCATCGGCGCGCGGTTCGCCGAGAACATCCTGTATTACATGGTCGTCACGTTCTCGCTGACTTACCTTAAGCTGGTCGTCGGCTTCGACACCACGCGGATCCTGAAGCTGATGTTCGCCGCCAACGCGATTCACTTCTTCTTCATCCCGCTGATGGGGCTGATGTCGGATCTCGTCGGGCGCAAGCCCGTGTATCTGACGGGCGCCGTGCTGACCGCCGGCTGGGGCTTCGTCGCGTTCCCGATGATGGATACGGGCAACGACTGGATCATCATGGCCGCGATCGTGCTCGGCCTGTTCATCGAATCGATGACGTACTCGCCGTATTCGGCGCTGATGACCGAGATGTTCCCGACCAACGTGCGCTATACCGCGCTGTCGCTGTGCTACCAGGTCGCGCCGCTGATGGCCGGCTCGCTTGCGCCGCTGATCGGGCTGTCGCTGCTCGAGCGCTATCACTCGTCGACGCCGATCGCGTTGTATCTCGTCGCGGCCGCGCTGATCTCGATCGTGTGCGTCGGGCTTGCGAAGGAAACGCGCGGCAAGTCGCTGCGCGAGGTCGATGCGGAGGCGAGTCGGCGCGCGCACGTGTGAGGCGGGTGATCGAAGCTGATTGCACGCACGGAAGCCACCCGCGAGGGTGGCTTTTTTCGTGGTTGATCGAGGATTGCCGGGGAGCGCGGGGAAGACGGCCGGCGTTCGGTGCACTACGGTCGTCACCGATTGCGCTCGGCAGCGGCCATCGACGGGTGCTTGTCGAGGAGGGATCGAATCTGTCGCAGTGCTCGTTTCCGGTGCTGTCACGCATGCCGTCGGATGGCGACGCGTCGGCAACGGGCGTAGCATTCAGACATGCGGCCGGCCGCGATGCTCACTGCCTGATCGGCGGCACGCCCGGTCCGGCCGCGGCCGGCCACCCATGACGGCCCGGCAAAGGAGCCTCGATGCGCTCGCAAGCAACGTCCGTCCCACGCCTGAGACGCTACGGGATCGCGGCTGCGATCGTCATCGCCTGCCTGATCGTCGTCGGGCGCGTCACTGGTCTCCTGGTCGACTGGCTCTGGTTCTCGTCGATCGGCTATGCCGGCGTCTTCTGGACGATCCTGTCCGCGAGGGTGCTGCTGTTCGTCGCGGTGTTCGCCGTGTCGGCGGCTGCGATCGGCGCGTCGGGGTGGCTCGCGCATCGTCATGCCAGGCCCGTCGATGTCTGGCAGGTAGCGGACGCTTCGTCGACGCATGCGGAGGATGTCCTGCGCGCGCTGGCGGGGGAGGTCGCGTCGCGCATTCCCTGGCGCGCGGTCATTGCCGCGGGTGCCGTCATTCTCGGGCTTGCGATCGCCGCCGGTGCGATGTCGAGCTGGGATGTCGCGCTTCGCTTCCTGCATCGGGTGCCGTTCGGCGGGCGCGATCCGATCTTCGGCAAGGACATCGGTTTCTATCTGTTCGCGCTGCCCGTCTGGATCGTGCTGAAGAACCTGCTGCTGCAACTGGTCGTCTGCTGCGCGATCGTCGCGGGCGGCGTCTACTGGCTGCGCGGCGACATCATGCTCCGCCCGCCGAAGGGGCTTTCGTCGGCCGCCGCGGTTCACGGGTCGGCGCTACTGGCACTGTTCTTCCTGCTGAAAGCCTGGTCCTGGTGGCTCGAACGCTTTCTGCTGCTCTACGACAACAACGGGGTCGTGGTCGGCGCCGGTTATACGGATATCCACGTGATGCTGCCGGTGCTGTGGCTGCTCGTCGGCCTCGCCGTTGCGTCGGCCGTTGCGATGCTGGTCAACCTGCGCCGGCCCGGCTATCGGTTGCCGGCCGCCGCGATGCTGCTCGTGTTCGGCACTTCGTTCGCGCTCGGCATCGTCTATCCCGCGCTGTTCCAGCGCTTCTACGTCAAGCCGAGCGAGCTGCAGCTCGAGACGCCCTATATCCAGCACAACATCGCGTTGACGAGGCAGGCTTACGGTCTCGCGCGGATCGAGGTCAAGCCGTTCGCGGCCGAGCAGGGCCTGAACATCGCGTCGCTGCAGGCCAATCGCGCGACCGTCGACAATATCCGCCTGTGGGATGTGCAGCCGCTGATGGATACCTATGCGCAGTTGCAGGAGATCAGGACTTACTACAAGTTCTTTTCCGTGGATATCGATCGCTACCGTCTCGACTCCGGCTACCGGCAGGTCATGCTGTCGGCGCGCGAACTGGAGCAGTCGATGCTGCCGGAGAACGCCCGAACCTGGGTGAACCTGCATCTGCTGTTCACCCACGGCAACGGCATCGTGATGTCGCCGGTCACGGAGAAATCGATGGAAGGCTTGCCGTCGCTCTATCTGCGCGACATTCCGCCCGTCGCCGATGGCGGACCGGCGATCGACGAACCGCGCATCTACTTCGGCGAAGGCGGGCAGGGCTATGTGATCGTGAAGGGCAGCGTGCCCGAATTCGACTACCCGAAGGGGGACAGCAACGTCTACACGTCGTACAGCGGGCGCGATGGTGTCGCGATCGGCGGCGCGGTGCGGCGCAGCCTGTTCGCATGGCAGTTCGGCGATCCCAACATCCTGCTGACGCACTACATCACGAACGAGAGCAGGATCCTCTTTCACCGCAACATCCGGGACCGGATCCGCACGATTGCACCGTTTCTCGCGCTCGACCACGACCCCTATGTCGTGGCAAGCAACGGACGCCTGTTCTGGATGCAGGACGCCTATACGACCAGCCAGTGGTTTCCGTATGCGCCGCCCGGCACCGGCGATGGCGCCAACTACATTCGCAACGCGGTCAAGGTGGTGGTCGACGCGTACAACGGCACGGCCGACTTCTACGTCAGCGATCCTTCCGATCCGCTAGTGCGGACTTACGCGCGCATCTTCCCCGGCATGTTCAAGCCGCTCGACGCGATGCCGCAGGATCTTCAACGGCACATCCGCTACCCCGAGGATCTGTTCCTGATCCAGGCGAACCTCTACCGCGCTTATCACATGGATGCACCGGAAGTGTTCTATAACCGCGAGGACCTCTGGCAGTTTCCTCGTGCGCTCGGCGACATCGACGGGGGCGACGCCGCGAACCGGCAGATGGCGCCGTACTACACGATCATGCGGCTGCCCGGCGATGCGCAGGCCGGCTTCGTGCTCATGCTGCCGATGGTGCCGAGCCAGCGCGAGAACATGATCGCGTGGCTGGCCGCGCGTTGCGATCCGCCCGGGTACGGCAAGCTGATCGTCTACGCGTTCCCCAAGGAAAAGCTGATCTACGGGCCGTACCAGATCGAGGCGCGCATCCAGCAGAGCACGGAAATCTCGCAGCAGATCTCGCTGTGGAACCAGATGGGGTCGCGCGTGATCCGCGGACATCTCGTGGTCGTTCCGATCGAGCACTCGATTCTCTACGTGTCGCCGCTCTATCTGCGCGCGTCGTCCGGCCAGTTGCCCGAGTTGAAACGGGTGATCGCGGCCTATGGCGATCGCGTCGTGATGGAGGAAAACCTGAGCGAGGCGCTCGCGGCGCTCTTCAAGGAGACGAGGCCGGGGCCGGTGGCGGCGCCGGCCGGCGGCGCGGCGGATACGCGCGCCCGCGACGCGCTGGCGCATTACGATCGTGCGATCGAGCGGTTGAGGGCTGGGGATTGGGCCGGTTTCGGCGCGGAACTCGATGCGCTCCGACCGTTGCTCGAAGCGCTGGGCGCCGCTCGCGCGGATCACAAGCAGTGAGTGAGGCGCGGCTGAGCGGGCGTGGGCGTGATCGACCGCGGTCAAGCAGTTGTCGTGTCGTTCCCGGCGCGCACGTTGGCCTGAATCGGGACCGCGCGCGGAAAGCGGGCCGGCAGCCGGCTCGTCTTCCCATGCATCGAGCGAACCGGCCAACCCGTTAGGTCAGCGGCGGCGCGTGCCCATGATCCTCCAGACTTCGCGCGTCGTCGTATTCCCGCGAAATATCCTTGTTCGTGTAGTCGCCGAGCTTCGATGCGGCGACCAGGCTCAACACCGCACATATCAGCACGTACACCGCGATCGCATACCCAGAATGGTAGTAGGCAAACAGCGCGGTCGCGATCAGCGGTGCCGGGCCGCCCGCAATGACCGAAGCGAGCTGATAACCCATCGACGCACCGCTATACCGCAACCGCCCGGTAAACGACTCGGCGATCAATGCCGCCTGCGGTCCGTACATCATCGAATGCGGGACCAGCGACAGCACGATGGCCGCGAAGATCCACGCCGGATTCCGGCTGTCGACCATCGCGAAGTAGAGGAATCCGAATACACCGACGGAAACCGCACCGATCATGTACATCCGCCGCCGCCCGATCAGATCCGACACGTGGCCGAACAGCGGAATGGTGACGAATTCGACCACGGACGCCACCAGCACCGCCGTCAGCAGCAGCTCTCGCGTGACGCCCAGCGCCGTGATCCCGTACGTGAACACGAACGCCGTGAAGATATAGAACGGCGCCTGTTCGGCCATTCGCGCAAACGCCGACAGCACGATATCCCTCGGCTGCTTGCGCAGCACTTCGAGCATCGGCGCCTTCTCGATCCGGCGCTCGGCCAGCAGTTTCGCGAAGATCGGCGTCTCGAGAATGTTCAGGCGGATATAAAGCCCGATCGCGACCAGCAGGATGCTGAGGACAAACGGCACGCGCCAGCCCCACGTGAGGAAACTGCTGCCGGACAACCAGCTCATGGCCAGCACGGCGAGGTTGGCGAGGAACAATCCTGCCGGCACCCCGAACTGCGGCCACGATGCGACGAAGCCGCGATGCGCATTGGTGCGCGCCCACTCCATCGACATCAGGACCGAGCCGCCCCATTCGCCGCCGACGCCGACGCCCTGGATGAAGCGCAGCACCGTGAGGAGAACCGCGCCCCAGATGCCGATCGCTGCGTAGGTCGGAACGAAGGCCACGGCGAACGTCGCGAGCCCCATCAGCAACAGGGTCACGATCAGCGTGGCCTTGCGGCCGATGCGATCGCCGTAGTGGCCGAAGATCGCCGCGCCGACCGGCCGCGCGACAAAGCCGACGGCATAGATCAGGAACGCCTGAAGCGTGCCGACGAGTGGATGGGATTGGGGGAAATACAGCTTTGCGAAGACCAGGCCGGTGACCGTGCTGTAGAGGAAAAAGTCATACCATTCGATCGTGGTGCCAATCGTGCTGGCGATGACGGCGCGGCGCAACTGGCGCCGGGCTTCCTCGTCGGAGAGGGGCGTGGCCGCGGATTGCATGGCAGGCATTTTGGTATCTCCCGGAAAAGGGCGATAGAGAAATAAACCATACGCCCGGCGACAGGTTTCAGCAAGCGCAGGCCACGAATGGATTGCAGGGCGCTCAAGACTTTCAATAAGAAGTCCTGATATATAGCCAGATCAACCACCCGCGCGCGCATGCATGTCGATGACCGCGCGGTTGCACGATGGCTCGGTGATTTCCGTCCATTGAAGATGCGCGTATTTGCAATACGCGATCCGCAGCGATTGCCAGTTTCGTGAGAAGGCCCGGCGCGGTGCCGGTCGAAACGGCGGCCGTGGAATCGTGGAGTAGTATTCCCAATGTCCAGGTTATGGCTCGGCCTCCACGGCGCATAGCCAACCCGTCCGCGACGAGGGCGGCAGGCTCGTCAAAGGATTTGGAAGCTGCTTCAACGATACGTATGGTGGCGTCGGCCGTGACGACGGCATTGAGGGGAGTGCGTCATGTCAACCGAGTGGAAGCAGCGCGTCAGACTGTTCATCCAGCGCTTCTGGCAGCCGACCAGTGCGTGCATGACCTGCATGCCGGGGAGCTGGGGCAACATCATGAGCCTCGCCCACTGGTCGATTGCATTTCATACCGGTCTGTTTACCGGACTCCTGGCTGTACTGCTGACTTTCACGCCCGCGGCGAAACTCTACGCGCATCGATACGGCAATGCGGTGATCGTCGGCGTCCTGACGACGTTGGGCGACGCCTACTCGCACACGAGTCACTACCGTATCCCGTATGTCGAGCATATCGTGACGGGTGCGATTTCAGGTCTCTTGACGCTGGCAGCCTCATATCTGTTCGAAGACCGCGCGCGACGCCTTCGGGCGGTATGGGCCCGGGTGTTCGGATAGCTCGTCCGCTGACTTTCCGAACCCGCCGGGCCGAACGGCAAGAGGCTCCACGGTGAGCCTGCGCTTCGCCGGCGCGCAGCCGCACCCCGCCCGCCGCCAGAGCGGCGACGGTCCTCCCCGACAGGTCGCGTCAGCGCGAAGCCGCGCCGTCGCGCCGTAGCGCGGCGACGATCCTCGACAGCCGACGAGGTTCAGGCTGCTGCCGCGATTTGAATCGAGTCCTGCCGCTCGCCACCCAGGATATCGACGAGATCGGTCAACATCCGCGCCAATTCACCCGTCATCAACGTGACATCCGAGTCGAAGCGTTCGTCGTCGTTCTGCGCGGTGGGATCCGACGCCTCCTTGATCACGTCGAGCGGCGTGACACGCTTGATCGTCAGCGACGGCGTCAGCACGAAGGAGATGCGGTCATTCCAGGTCATCGCGAGGCGCATGCATTGTTTGCCGGCCTCGATGTGCCGGCGCATGTCGTTCGCTTCCAGCGCGTGGCCGACGTATCGCACCGTGGCGCCACCTTCGCCGCTCGAGCGCAACTCGGCGTCCTGGTCCACGGTGAATCCGCCCGGCGCCTCGCCGGACAGCAGCCAGTCCGTCATCGCGGCGACCGGCGACAGCGCCACCTGGACGCCGGCGAGCGGCAATTGATCGATGGATTTGACGAGCAGGCCGCGAACGTCGTCGGCAAGTGCCTGTGCGGCCGCATCGATGACGAGCCAGCCGTTCACCGTATCGATCCACACGCGGGTATCGCGGCGAATGGTGAACGCGCGCGGCAGCAGTTCGTCGGTCACCTGCTCCTTGAGTTCGCGCAGCTGTTTTCGCCCGACCTTGAAACCCTGCTGCTCCTCGACCTCGAGCGCCCGGGCCTTGGTCACCTGATTGACGACCGACGCCGGGAGCAGCTTCTTTTCGGCGCGAAACGTCAGCAGCATCTGCCGGTTGATCGAATACACGAGCGCGCCGTCGTCACGCGGCGACGCCCATCCTGAGCGCTGCATCTCGACGCTGGTGCCCGGCTGAAACGCGTGGGGCGCGAGCCATGCTTCCATCTGATCGGGGGTAACGGCCCACGGTGCCGGAAGACGGTGAAGCTGAAGATTCTTGAACCACATAGGCGTGCGGGCAAAGCGCGTCATTCTATATGACGGTGACGTCTACCGGCCAGAAGCGCCGGTCGGGATGCAACATCGGCGGGCCGCTTCGATAGCTCGAGCGGCCATTCGTCGGCATCGCTTCAAGCGGGTTGCGCCGCCGAGAATGCGTGTGCCGCGGCCATCGTATCCGGTGCTTCGCGCCACACCGTCATTGCATGAATGCAATGACGAAACGCCGGCCGATCAACCGCGCCGACACATCATTTCGGCCATCGCCAGGTCGGCTCGGAAAGGTGCTCGGCAAGATAATCCGACAGCGCCGCGACTTTCGCGGGCCGCGCGCGCGCCGAGGGCGTGACGAAGTAAATGCCGCCCTTCGTCAGCGACCAGTCGGTCAGGATCGCTTCGAGACGGCCGTCGGCCAGATAATCGCCCGCGATGAACTCGGGCAGTTCGGCAATCGCCAGTCCGGCGAGCAGCGTGGGCAACAGCGCATCGGCGTTCGTCACGCGTAGCGGGCCCGCCGGCATCACCGGCTCTTCTTCGCCTGCGTCGTTCGTGAAGCGCCATACGGCGCTACGCGCGCGGTACGCGTACGAGAGACAAGGACGATCCGCGAGCTCGCGCGGATGGGTGGGCCGTCCTTCACGCGTCAGATATTCCGGCGACGCCACCACGAATTGCGTCACCGCGCACAGCCGCCGCGCGACCAGCGACGAATCCGGAAGCGCGGCGATCCGCAGCGCGGCGTCGAACCCGTCGGCGACCAGATCGACCGACGCATCCGACAGATGCAGGTCGATCGACACTTCCGGATACGCGCGAAAGAAGCCCGGCAGCAGCGGCGCGACCCAGCGCAGCCCGTACGACATCGGCACGGCCAGACGCACCAGCCCGCGTGGCCGCACCGACATTTCGCGTGCCGAGCTTTCCGCCTCCTCGGCCTGGCGATAGATCTCGCCGGCTTGCTCGCTGATCGTGCGGCCGAACTCGGTGAGCGAGAGCTGACGCGACGTGCGATTGAACAGCCGCGCGCCCAGCCGGTCCTCCAGGCGGGCCACGCCGCGCGAGACGGTCGCGACCGACACGCCGGTCGCGCGCGCCGCGGCGGCAAACGAACCGTGCTCGGCCACCTTCGCGAACATCGCGAGCCCCTCGAAATCGGGTAGTTGAGCCATCTTTCCTCATCTTTTCATTTGTGCAACGTTTGTTTGCAATCAATTCTATTTCGAAAAGATGAGGCCGTCGATATTCTCCTCACATCGCAGTACGCGATGCAACGCAACCCACACCGATCCAACGAAAGGAGCAATACCATGGCACGCAAACTCGACAACAAGATCGCACTCGTCACCGGCGCAACCAGCGGCATCGGTCTCGCCACCGCCCAGCGCTTCGCGGCCGAAGGTGCGCACGTCTATCTCACGGGCCGCCGACAGGCCGAACTCGATGCCGCCGTGAAGGGCATTCGCGAAGCCGGCGGCAAGGCGACCGGCGTACGTTCGGATTCCACCAAGCTCGATGAGCTCGACGCGCTGTATGCGCAAGTCAAGGAAGAACAGGGGCGCCTCGACGTGCTGTTCGTGAACGCCGGCGGCGGCTCGATGCTGCCGCTTGGCAGCATCACCGAAGCACACTACGACGACACTTTCGAGCGCAACGTGAAGGGCGTGCTGTTCACGGTACAAAAGGCGCTGCCGCTGCTTGCCGAGCGTGCCTCGGTGATTCTCACCGGCTCGACGGCGGGCAGCGCGGGCACCGCGGCGTTCAGCGTGTATTCGGCTTCGAAGGCAGCGGTACGGGCCTTTGCACGCAGCTGGATTCTCGATCTCAAGGAACGCGGCATCCGCGTGAACACGATCAGCCCGGGCGCGACCCGCACGCCTGGCCTGCTCGATCTCGCCGGTGACGATGCCGCGCAGCGCCAGGGCCTCGCCGATTATCTGGCTGCCCAGATCCCGATGGGGCGCCTCGGCGAGCCTGGCGAGATCGCGAGCGCGGCGCTGTTCCTGGCCTCGGACGACGCGAGCTTCGTGAACGGCATCGAATTGTTCGTCGATGGCGGCCAGCAGCAGATCTGAGCGCAGCCACGGCGCGCGGGTGCGGAAGACGCCGTCTGCGACGATCGCGATCCGCGCCCGGCGTACTCGAACCGGGCTCCGTCATGATTGAACATCGGCCTTTTCTTGTGCTTGGCGCAATCCGGCGCGGCCGTGTCGACATTCGCCAGCATTTCCGCATCGGCGAATCCGGGCGCGCCGACGATGCGCCGCTCGGTCCGCTCTACATGTTGAGCGACGTCGAGTTCGCGCCGCACTCGGGCCTTGGCCCGCATGCCCACCGCGACGTCGAGATCGTCACGTGGGTGCGGTCGGGCGCCATCACGCATGAAGACGACGCGGGCAATCGCGTGCGTCTGGTCGCCGATTCCGTCCACGTGACGAGTGCCGGCACGGCGATCCATCACGCCGAGCGCAACGACGAGAATATGCCCGCGCGGCAGTTCCAGATCCGGCTGCGTCCGCGCACACCTGGCGGTACACCGCGCTGTGCGACGCGTGTCTGTTCGTCCGGATGTCGCGAGGGCCGATTCGTGACGCTGGCGAGCGGCGATCCGGAGGATGTCCGCGCCGGCGCGTTGCCCATTCATGCCGATGCACGCGTGCGTATCGCGACGCTGCGTGAAGGCACGGCGTTGCGGCACGCGTTGCCGATGCCCGGTTCCGCTTATCTGGTTGTCGACCATGGCCGGCTGGACGTAGGGCCGATCAGGCTGGCGCAACGCGACGGTGTTGCCGTTCGCGATGAAACGTGGCTCATGTTGCGGGCGCGGGACGACACGGACGTCATGATCGTCGAGCGCTTATGCTAGGGCGCATGCTCGATCAGCGCGCGGCCGCAGCCTGGTTCATTGCCGTGCCGACTTCGAGAAAGCGCGCCGGTGAGCGTCGGGTGGCCGTATTGCGGGAACGCCAGGCGTCGATGCCGACGTCGCCTGTGGCGGGGTCGCCGCCGCTCGCCCGCAAGGCCGCTCTGCTAATATCGTAGAAAGTATGCAATATCCAGCGCCGCGTCGGCGCTTGCCTGACCGCCATCCCCAGTCCGAACCGCAACATGAACGAGAAACGCCCCGCTCTTGTCTACGCCACGCGCGCCGAAGCCGCAGCGAATGAACTGCGCCGCCGCATCCTGACGGGGGAATACGTCGACGGCTACCAGCTTCGCCAGGATGCGCTGGCGACCGAGCTCGGCATCAGCCGGATCCCGCTGCGCGAAGCGCTCGTGCAGCTCGAGAGCGAAGGGCTCGTGAAGATCCTGCCGCACAAGGGCGCGATCGTGTCGGAGCTGTCGCCGGAGGACATCACCGAACTGTTCGAATTGCGCGCGCTGCTGGAGCCCGTGCTGCTGAAAAAGTCGATTCCGAAGCTGACCGCCGAGGATTTCGCGCGGCTCGATGCGATCCTCGACGAATACAGCGCGGTGCTGCACGCGAGCCAGTCCGGCCGCTGGGGCGAACTGAACACCGAACTGCATCATCTGCTGCTGTCGCGCGCCGACCAGCCGAAGACGGCGGCGATCGTCGCGTCGCTGCTGCAGCAGACCGACCGCTACACGCGCGTGCAGTTGTCGCTGTCCGAGGCCGCGCGTGACGTGGCCGAATCCGAGCACGCGGAGCTCGTCGCGCTGTGCCGCAAGGGCGATGCGCGCGCGGCGGCGTCGCTGCTCAAGCGTCACATCGAGCATGCGGGCGGCGAGTTGAATGCGTTTCTGCGGGACCGGCGGCTCGGGCGTTGAGGTCGTTCGCGCGCCGCGCGCCGCGCGGATACCCGATTCCGGTCAATCGCGGCGTTGCAGCGCGGTCGCATGCGATCCGTGGCTCGTCCGGGCGCCCCACGGCGCCGAAGGCGGCCTGCACGCATCGCTTCCGTTTGATCGTCTAGCCGCCGCCGATCCCTTGCAATACCTTGCCCGTCCCGCCGCACACCGCGCATGGCTGTCCTTCGACCATCCCGGTGCCGCGACACACGCCGCATAGATCCTCGCCGACGCCCGGCGCATCGGGCGGCCCTTCGTCGCCCGGATTCAACGGCGTGTCCTGACGCTGTCCCGCCGGCGTTCTGGTCGTCTGCATCGCACACCTCCTTGCGTGTTTTCGATGTCGCGGCAAGCGCGCATCGCGCGTGCCTGCCGCGACGGCATGCGCCGTGGTCGACGCGCGGTGCCGCCAGCACGCGTGAGCAGGCACGCCGGCAACGATGACGCGACGCCCCGCATGACCGCGGGGGCAACGGCATCGTCACGTCGTCATTACAACGACGGCGCCCGCCTCGAGCCAGCCGTCGCCGACGGCAGTCAGTCATCCTATGACTGTAGAAATAGAAACGAAAGAGAGTATCCGGCTCCGGAAAACGACACGTCACCGCGCCGGGTCAAACGCAGCCTCATCTCCGGAAAACGTTTCGCCGGCGACGCGCTGAACAGAGAAGGCTTTTCCCTTTGCCTCGCCGAAAACCCGCTACAGAAGCGCCTATAGGGTATGCACCAAGTGAGTTAAACGATTAACCGACGTACATTCGCTTCCACACGTCATACAACGTATGACCGCGATTCAGCGAAGGCCGTGCCCCGACTGATGCGCAAGCCGCCCGGATCGCCGCCAGACGACGAACAACCATCAAGGAGACTGACGATGAAGCACCGATTCACCCGCTCCCGTACCGCCCTGGCCGTCGCGCTGATGGCCGGCTTCGCGGTGTCCGCGCAGGCCCGCGTGTTCCGCTCGGCGGACGTGCACGGCGACAGCTTCCCGACCAACATGGCGGTCAAGTACATGGGCGACGAGCTGTCGAAGCTGACGGGCGGCAAGGACTCGATCAAGGTGTTCGGCAACAGCGCGCTCGGCTCCGAGAAGGACACGGTCGACCAGGTGCGGATCGGCGCGATCGACATGGCGCGCGTGAACGGCGCGTCGTTCAACGAGATCGTGCCGGAGTCGCTGATCCCGTCGTTCCCGTTCCTGTTCCGCGACGTCGACCATTTCCGCAAGGCGATGTACGGCCCGGCCGGCCAGAAGATCCTCGACGCGTTCGCGGCGAAGGGGATGATCGCGCTGACGTTCTACGAGAGCGGCGCGCGCTCGATCTACGCGAAGCGCCCGGTACGCACGCCGGCCGACATGAAGGGGCTGAAGGTGCGCGTGCAACCATCGGACCTGATGGTCGACGAGATCAAGGCGATGGGCGGCACGCCGACGCCGATGCCGTTCGCCGAGGTCTACACGGGCCTGAAGACGGGCCTCGTCGATGCGGCGGAAAACAACCTGCCGTCGTACGAGGAAACCAAGCACTTCGAGGTGGCGCCCGACTACTCGGAGACGCAGCACGCGATGACGCCGGAAGTGCTGGTGTTCTCGAAGAAGATCTGGGACACGCTGTCGCCGCAGGAACAGGCCGCGATCAGGAAGGCAGCAGCCGATTCGGTGCCGTACTACCAGAAGCTGTGGACCGCGCGCGAGGCATCGGCGCAGCAGACGGTGACGAAGGGCGGCGCGAAGATCCTGCCGGCCGCGCAGATCGACCGCGCGGCATTCGTGAAGGCGATGCAGCCGCTGTGGGCGAAGTACGAGAAGACGCCGCAGATGAAGCAGATCGTCGACGAGATCGAGGCCACCAAGTGACCCGTCGCACTTCCCTGAACGGCGCGGCGGCCGTGGGCGCATCGGACGCGGCGGCCGCGGACGGTGCGGCGCCGTGCCGGCCGCATGCGGCGGCGCCGCGCCTGCGCTGCGTGAACGACCTGCTGTTCCGCGCGCTGGCCGTGGTCGCGTCGCTGTGTCTCGCGGCGCTCACGGTGCTGGTGTTCTACGCGGTCGTGATGCGCTATGCGTTCGAGAACGCGCCCGACTTCGTCGAGCCGATCGCGCTGCTGCTGGTGATCGTGATCGCGATGTTCGGCGCGGCGATGAAGGTGCGCGACGGCGGCCACATCGGTCTCGACTCGCTCGTGCGGCGCCTGTCGCCGGGCCCGCGTACCGTGGTGATCGCGATCCAGCACCTGAGCCTGATCGCGTTCGCGATCGCGATCATGGTCGGCTGCGGCAGCATGGCCGCGGAGACGATGGGCGACCGCATTCCGATCATCGGGTTGCCCGAAGGCGTGCGCTACCTGATCACGATTCCCGCGGCGATCGCCATCATCCTCTTCTCGCTCGAGCACCTGCTCGCGCTTCGTCGTTCTTCGTCGGGACAATAACGCCATGGAACTCGCGATCCTGTCCGTCAGTTTTCTGGTTTTCCTCGTGCTCGGCGTACCGGTCTCGTTCGCGCTCGGCATTTCCTGCGTGCTGACCTACCTGGTCGAAGGGCTGCCGATCGCGACCGCGATGCAGGCGATGATCTCGGGGATGAACGCGTTCTCGTTCCTCGCGGTGCCGTTCTTCATCTTCTCCGGCGAGCTGATGCTGCACGGCGGCATCGCGGACCGGATCCTGCGCTTCGCGCAGGCCACCGTCGGCCATTTCCGCGGCGGCCTCGGGATGGCCAACGTCGTCGCGTGCACGCTGTTCGGCGGCGTGTCGGGCTCGCCGACGGCCGATACCTCCGCGATGGGCGGCGTGGTGATTCCGCTGATGAAGCGCGAAGGCTACAGCGCGGCGTACGCGGTCAACGTGACGACCCACGCGTCGCTCGCCGGCGCGCTGATGCCGACATCGACCAACATGATCATCTACGCGTTCGCCGCGCAGGGGATCACGGGGGTGCTGCACGGCCAGCCGGTGAGCGGCGTGTCGATCGGCGACCTGCTGTTCTCCGGCCTCCTGCCGGTGCTGTGGGTGATGGGCTTCGTGCTCGCGGCCGCATACTGGCAGGCCGTGCGCCACGGCTATCCGCGCCGCGAGGACGGTTCGTCGGCGCTGCCGTCGTTCCCGGGCTGGTATGCGGTGCTGCGCAGCTTCGTCGGCGCGGTGCCGGGCCTGATGGTGATCGCGATCATTCTCGTGTGTGTCGCGAAGGGGATTGCGACCGCGACCGAAGCCGCCGCGATCGCCGTCGTGTACTCGCTCGTGCTGACCGCGCTCGTCTACCGGACGCTGACGGCCGGGAAGCTGCGGCGCGCGCTGTCGCATGCGGCGCGCACGACGGGCGTCGTGCTGCTGCTGATCGCCGTGTCCAACATGCTGCGCTTCCAGATGTCGTACCTGGAGATTCCGGATGCGATCGAAGGGCTGCTCAAGCAGTCGACCGCCGCGCCGTGGCTGATGCTGCTGTACATCAACATCATCCAGGTGTTCCTCGGCACGTTCGTCGACATGGCCGCGCACATCCTGATCACGACGCCGCTGTTCCTGCCGATCGCGATGGCATGCGGCGTCGGGCCGGTGCAGTTCGGGATCATGCTGCTGCTGAACTGCTCGCTCGGCCTCGTGCACCCGCCGATCGGCTCGGTGCAGTTCGTCGGCTGCGCGATCGGCAACGTGTCGATCGGCGAGACGACGAAGATGGCGTGGCCGTATTACCTCGCGATCTTCAGTGCGATCAACATCGTCACGTACATGCCGTTCTTCTCCACCTGGCTGCCGAGCCTCATCAGCGGGCACGCGGTGTTCTGAGCGCGCGTTTCACCCGTCGCGGCGCCGGACGATCCGAGGTCGTCCGGCGCCGCAGTCATGTCGGCGGTTGCTTCACGCGCGGCGTGGCGCGCCATCGCGGCGGCCGCACCGGCGCCGGCCGCGTCGCGCGATCGGCGTCGTGCCGGCCGCGCGGCGGAAGTGCGCGATGCGCTGCGTCGCGGCACGCGCGGCAGTCACCCGCAACGGCGGCAACCTGTGCGATGATTCGCCGCTTCGCGTTCGTCGCAGAACGCCGCGGATCGCGACGCCCGTTGCCGGGCCGCCGCTCACCGCCCACCGCATTGACATCCGGAGACGACATGCCCGCACACATCGTTCATGGCAGCACCCTGCATTACCAGGATCACGGCACCGGATTTCCGGTGCTGTTCGGGCACAGCTATCTGTGGGATGCCGCGATGTGGGCGCCGCAGATCGACGCATTGTCGAGCCGGTATCGCGTGATCGTGCCGGACCTGTGGGGACATGGCGCGTCGGGCCCGCTGCCTGCCGGCACGCAGACGCTCGACGATCTCGCCGCGCACGCGAGCGCGTTGCTCGATGCGCTGGAGATCGAGCAGTGCGCGGTCGTGGGGCTGAGCGTCGGCGGGATGTGGGGCGCGCGGCTCGCGTTGCGCGAACCGCAGCGCGTGCGCTCGCTCGTGCTGATGGACGCGTCGCTCGAGGCCGAACCCGACGCGACGCGGCTGCGCTACTTCGGGATGCTCGATGCGATCGCCGCCGCCGGCTGCATCGCGCCGCCGCTGCTCGATGCGATCGTGCCGCTGTTCTTCCGGCCGGACGTGAACCTGGCCGACCCGGTGCCGCGCGCCTTTCGCGCGGCGCTCGCGAACCTGCCGGCCGACCGGCTGCGGGAATCGATCGTCCCGCTCGGCCGGCTGATCTTCGGGCGGCCGGATACGCTCGCCGCACTCGCCGGGCTGGATGCCGAACGCACGCTGCTGATGTGCGGCGCGGGCGACATGGCGCGCCCGCCGTCGGAGACGGTGAAGATGGCGAGCGTGATCGGCTGCCGCCATGCGCTGGTGCCGGACGCCGGCCATATCTCGAACCTGGAGAACCCCGCGTTCGTCACGCGGATGCTGCTCGACTGGTTCGACGAGCAGCAGCTCGCGGCGGGCTGAACGCCGCACGCGATGCCGGCGGCGAGCGCCGCGCGGCATCGCGTGACGACGCAACGACTTGCGTTGCGACGTGACTGCGGCATAGCGACATTACCGCGTCATGCGCGTTCGCCGACCGGCGTGAACCGGCGGTCGCGCACGCGGCCCGCGTCGGCACCGCGGCGAATCAGGTCCTGCGCCTCCGCACGGCTCGCGACGCACGGTGCGGAGCCGGGCAGCGGCCGGCGTGCGGACTCGCGCAGCGCGAGCACCGACACGATGCCGATGAACGACGCGCCCATCAGGTAGTAGGCCGGCATCATCAGGTCGCCGGTGCGATCGACGAGCCACGCGGTGACGAGCGGCGTCGTGCCGCCGAACAGCGATACCGACACGTTGAAGCCGATTGCGAGCGCGCCGTAGCGGATCCGCGTCGGGAACAGCGCGGGCAGCGCGGACGGCATCACGCCGGTAAAGGTCGACAGCAGCGTGCCGTAAATCAGCATCCCGCCGAACACCGGCAGCATCCCGCCGGTGCGGATCAAGAGCAGCGCGGGCACCGACAGCACGAGCAGGCCGACGCAGCCGAACATCATCACCGGCTTGCGGCCGAGCCGGTCCGACAGATGGCCTGCGTAGAGCGTCATCGGCATCATCAGCACCATCACGAGCAGCACCATGAACAGGCCGTGCGTCTCGTTGAAGTGCAGCGTCGCCGACAGGTAGTTCGGCAGGTACGACAGCGCCATGTAGTCGGTCACGTTGAAGATCAGCACGAGGCCGACGCACTGCAGCAGCGGCTTCCACTGTTCGACGAGCAGCGTGCCGAACGACTGCTTCGGGCGCGATCGTTCGTCCGCTTCGCGCGCTTCGGCTTCCTTCTTGAACGCGGGCGTTTCCTCGAGCTTGAGCCGGATGTACAGGCCGACGAGGCCGAGCGGGCCGGCGATGAAGAACGGCACGCGCCAGCCCCACGACAGCAGCGCTTCCTGCGACAGCGTCGCCGTCAGGATCGCGACGGTGGCCGCGCCGAGCGTGTAGCCGATCAGCGTGCCGAACTCGAGGAAGCTGCCCATGAAACCGCGGCGCCTGTCGGTCGCGAACTCGGCGATGAAGGTGGCGGCGCCGCCGTATTCACCGCCGGTCGAGAAGCCCTGCACGAGGCGCGCGACGAGCAGCAGGATCGGCGCCATGATGCCGATCGACGCGTAGCTGGGGATCAGGCCGATCGCGAAGGTGCCGACGGCCATCATGATCATGGTGGCGGCGAGCACGCGCTGGCGGCCGATGCGGTCGCCGAGCGGGCCGAACACCATGCCGCCGAGCGGGCGCACGAGGAACGCGGCCGCGAACGTGCCGAAGGTCGCGAGCAGCTGCGCGGACGGGCTGCTGGACGGGAAGAACACCTTGCCGAGCGTGACGGCGATATAGCTGTAGACGCCGAAGTCGAACCATTCCATCGCGTTGCCGAACGCCATGGCCCCGACCGCGCGCTTGAGGACGGCAGGGTCGACGATCGTGATGTCATCCAGCTTGAGGGCCTTGCGCGAAGACCGGGCTTTCGCGGGGTGCGCTTGCGATGAACTCAATGAACGCTCCTGGAAGGCGCCTTCGCGGCCGGCCGAGCGGGTGCGCGGCGAGGCGGGCGCGGGACCGTCGGGGACGAAGGCGGTTGTCTCGGGATCGCCATGATGTCGGTGATGCGGCGTGCGACACGCGACACCAGGCAAGTGGGTTGGTGTGAAGCAGTGTAGAGAAACGGGGAACACGGACTATCGGTCATGCGCCCGGAAACCGGTCGAAAACGACACGGATGGCGCAGGCGGGCAACTCGCCATGCCGCGCGGCGGCGCATGTGCGGCGGCAAGGCTGTACGGGTTGCGACGGCGGCGATCTATGCCGCGATCACGGCGTGGACGGATGCGGCACGGTGCGGATCGTGTGGGCGTGTGGGCGTGTGGGCGTGACGGCGTGACGGGCAAGACGGACGTGACGGACGTGGCGGACGGCCGGAGCGTTGCACGCGCATCCGCCCGCAACGGAAGCCGCGCCGAAACCGGATGCACCGCTGCAGGCCGGCGTCGGCGAATAATAATTCGGAGTGCGAATGCATCGGGGCGGTGGTTCGATGCAGTCTCCACCGCCCGTGCATCAGAACATATGGCGGATCCCGAGGTTCGCGCCGACGGTCGTGCCGGTGACCGCGTAAAGCGCGTTGGTGATCCCCAGCCCGGTGTTCATCGCACCGTGGTTGTTGACCATCGCGACCTGCGCGTACAGCGCGGTCGCCTTCGACAGGCTGTAGGTCGTGCCGATCGCCGCGAGCAGCGAGTGATTGGCCGTGTCGTTGCGATCGCTGGTGAACCAGACGCCGCCGTTCAGGTCGACGGCCGGCGTCGCCTGGTAGTCGAGGCCACCGCCGTACACGTTGTTGCTGAACGAGCCGCCGACCTTGTAGCTCGTGAACGACGCCTTCGCGGTGACCGGGCCGAAGCGGTAGGCGGCGCCGATCGTGCGCCCGACGAACGCGACGGTGCTCGGCGTCGGCGTCGGGTTGGTGCCGTCGTTGCCGTCGTAGAACGCGGCGTCGATCATGAAGCCGTCGTGCTCGTACTTGAGGCTCGCCGAATACTGGCGGCCGGCCTGGAAGTCGCCGGCCTTGCCGCCGAACGCGAACATCGCGCTGCCGGTGAGGCCGGCGATCGTCGGGCTCGTGTACGACACGGCGTTCGGGTTGAACAGGCCCGTCACCAGCACGTTGTCGACGTAGTTGATCAGCCCGCTGCCGAAGTGCGAGAAGCTGCGCGGATCCGAATCGAAGATCGCGAGCAGGAACGGCGAATACTGCACGCCGGCCTTGACCGTGCCGAACCCGCCGTCGAGCCCGACCCACGCCTGGCGGCCGAAGAAGTTGCCGTTCGAATGCGCGAACGCGCCGTTGGTGACGGCGAAGCCGCTCTCGAGCTGGAATTTCGCCTTGAGGCCGCCGCCGAGATCCTCGGTGCCGGTCATCCCGAACGTCGTCGGCGTCATGCCGGTATCGGTCATCGCGAACTGATGGCCGGCGTTCGCGCCGGTGGCCGCGTCGCGTGTCTTGCTGGTGTACAGCAGCGCGGCGTCGAGGTTGCCGTACTGCGTCACGCTGCTCTGCGCGAAGCCGCTGCTACTGGCCAGCGCGCCTGCCAGCGCTGCGCAACCGATCACGATTCTGCTTTTCATTGAGGTGTCTCCAGTGTTGTTGTACGTCGATGCATCGAACAAGGGGATGCGGCGGATGCCCGCGTGGCGGTTTCCGTCGCATGAGCCGCGCACGCAGGGTGGGGCGCGGCGGGACGCACGTGCGCGGCCGGGTGGCGGCCGCGTGCGACGCGTTCAGGGCGGGGATGGGCGCCCGAACGCGCGTGTGTCGACAGTGGGGGGGGGCGGCCGGTGCCGGCCGCGTCATTCAGAGCGACCGGTT
>NZ_CAJPHE010000033.1:0-63735 GCF_905339875.1 Burkholderia sp. BCC1998 | reverse complement strand
CTATCGATAATTGAGATTATGTCAAATCATAAATTTATCCGAAAACACCCCTGAAATCCCTGCCAGACACCGCCCGAATCCTTCCTCACCAGTCACGCGCAGCCACAGTTCTTGCAGCGTGAACCCCGCCTCAGCAAAAAACTGCGGCACGCAATGCCCCCGACGGTCGCCCGCCAGACGCCGTCTCCAACCACCGCAAACCGCCCGCAACAGGACGATCAGGACAACCACATACCCTGCATCTTGTGCGAGAAATGCGCGCGCTCGGCCGTCTCCATCAGCGACAGGAATTCATCCTGCATCATATGGATCAGCGCTTCGTGGTCGCCGGCCTCGAAATACACTTCCGGCTGCTGCGCGAGATGTTCCTCGAGGAACGTCTTCATCCCGTACGCCATGCACACCGGCGGCAACGCGCCCAGGTCGCAATCCTTGAAGAGTTCGCGCAGTTCGATTTCCCTGGCGAGCACGAGATGGCGGCCGGTCTTGACCCAGAGGTCCGACAGCCGCACCGCGTGCGACGTCGGCAACACGGCGGCGACGTAGCCTTCGTCGTCCTCGAGCAGCACGGTTTTCGCGAGGCGATCGCCGGGGATATGCGCGGCGGCGGCCGTCTCCATGCTGGTATGGCTATACGGGTGGTACACGACTTCGTACCGCGATGACTTCTGGCGCAGGCAATCCTGCAGGGTGGCTGATACAGGCATGGCACACCTCTCTGGACGAATCGGACGAACGAAGTTCGCTCCGGGTTTGTTCAGCATAGGTCGCATTGCGGCCAATGGAAACGCCCTCGCACGGCGCCCGCACCGACGCTCGCCCCGGCTTCGGCCCCTTTTTCCGGCGCGCGCAATCCGGGCCCGGAATCCGCATGGAACATGTCTGCCTGCCCCCGCCTTTCCTGAAGACACAACGAGACGCAACGGGCGGTAACGGTTCCCGTACGAGGACCCCACCACATGTGACGGCGGATCTGCGCCAGACCGTTAGTTGCAATTTAAGGAAGAACGTCGAGACCTGAAGACCGTCGTCATCGGCCGCCGGGGATCGGCCGGCCACGCACCACGAGGCCGCCGCAAACCGCGCCGACAAAGACCGAACCTCGCCCTATACTGAGCCAACACCCGCCATCCCGCGGCGGCCGATTCCGGGAGCGACCATGCATTACCAGCTGATCTACGAACTCGTCGACGATTACCTGTCCCGGCGCGAACAGTACCGCGCCGAGCACCTCGCACTCGCGCGGGCGGCAACCGAACGCGGCGAACTCGTGCTCGCCGGCGCGTTGCAGGATCCGGCCGACCAGGCCGTGCTCGTGTTCGAAGGCGATTCGCCGGAAGCCGCCGAATCGTTCGCGCGCGCCGATCCCTACGTGCAGAACGGCCTCGTCAAGTCCTGGCGCGTGCGTCCGTGGCGCGTCGTGGTCGGCAAGCACGCCCCGCGCTGACGGTGCACGGGGCCCGGCTACAGCCACCCCGCCCGCTTGAAGCGCCACCACAACGCGAGATCGGCTACGACCATCACGCCGATGCAGCCGTAGAAGCCGTACTTGAGGTGCAGTTCGGGCATGTTCGCGAAGTTCATCCCGTAGATGCCGGCGATCATCGTCGGTATCGCGAACAGCGCGGCGAACGAGCCGAGCCGCTTGGTCACCTCGTTCTCCGCAAGCGAGATCATCCCGAGATTGACCTGGATCGCGGTCACGACCATCTCGCGCCGCCCTTCGATCGTCTTCACGATCCGCTGCAGGTGGTCGTACACGTCGCGGAAGTAATGCTCCATCCCGCTGCAGACCTGCGGAATGCGTCCGCCGGTGAGCTTCGCGAGCGGCTCGATCAGCGGCGCCGTGTGCTGGTGCAGCATCACGAGCCGGCGTTTCAGCGAATAGAGATCCTCGATGATCGCGCGCGACGACGCGGGCGTGGCCTTGGTGAAGATGCGGTCCTCGAGTTCCTCGAGCTCGTTGCCGAGCGTCTCGAGGATCGGGAAATAGCGGTCGACGACCTGATCCATCAACGCATAGAACACGAATGCCGACCCTTCCTGCAGCAGATGCGGCTCGCGCTCGCAGCGCTTGCGCACCGCGCGGAAGTCCTGTTCGGTATGGTTGCGGATCGACAGCACGTAGTTCGGGCCGACGAACACGTTCAGCTCGCCGACATTGAATTCTCCGTCGTGGTCGAGCTCGACCGTGTGCAGCACCGCGAACAGCGAATCGCCGTACTCCTCGATCTTCGGCCGCTGATGCCCCTTGCGGGCATCCTCGAGCGCGAGCTCGTGCAGCCCGAATTCCTCGCCCATCAGGTCGATCTCGTCCGGCGTCGGATCCTTCAGAGCGACCCATACGAAACACTCGGGTTTCGACACGTATTCGCTGATGGCGTCGATATCGATATCGGCCAGCTTGCGGCCGTCCTGGTATGCAGCACAGTTGATGAGCATGATGTCCGTCATGTTGCCGTTATCGCACCAGTTTACCGGGTTGCCGCACGGGCGGCCCGGCTTGCGCGGCACGCCGATATTGGTCATGATCGGATTGCGTGCGCCGCGGCTCGCGCACGGCATCGCTTCGACAAGTGCACGGCACGGCCGTGCCGCCCAACCTTCAAGGAGACAGACCCATGTGGTATTTCTCGTGGATACTCGGCATCGGCGTGGCGCTCGGCTTCGGCATCATCAACGCGATGTGGCTTGAAGCGGAAGTGTTCTCGCGCGACGGCAAGCGCACCGCCGCACCGCGCACGGATTCGGGGAGCCGGTATTCGTGACGCACCTGGTGTTCTTCTGCGGTCATGCCGGCACCGGCAAGACCACGCTCGCGAAGCGGCTGATCGGGCCGCTGATGCGCGCGACCGGCGAAGCCTTCTGCCTACTCGACAAAGACACGCTCTACGGCCGCTACAGCTCGGCCGCGATGGGCGCCCTCACCTCCGATCCGAACGACCGCGACAGCCCGCTCTACCTGAAGCATCTGCGCGATCCCGAATACCAGGGCCTGCTCGACACGGCCCGCGAGAACCTCGCGCTCGGCATCGGCGCGCTCGTGGTCGGCCCGCTGTCGCGCGAAGTGCGTGACCGGCGCATCCTCGACCGCACGTGGCTCGGCATCGGGCCGGACGTCGCGCTGACGGTCGTGTGGGTCCATACCTCAGAAGACGTCGCGCACCAGCGGATCGTCGCGCGCGGCAATCCGAACGACGCGTACAAGCTCGCGCACTGGGACGAATACCGGCAACGCCGCTTCGTGCCGACCGGCCACGAATGCGACGGCATCGTGATGTTCGACAACACCGCACCGTCCGACGCGGACATCGATGCGCTGCTGTACCGCATCGTGCCGCCCCCGCCGGCGGCAACGATCGTCCCGCCGCTGCCCGCCTGAGCGGCGCGCACCGCCCTGCTCCTCGTCGCTTCACCATGTCGCGTGAAGGCATCGCGACGCAACGTGTCGATTCGGCCGACGCCAATGCGATCCGTGAAGCCGTGACGGGCTTCGACGCGCTCGTCAAAAAAAACGCCGGAAGCGCTGTTGCGCTCCCGGCGTCGCACGGCCCTCGTGCCTGAGACCGATCGTCAGGCGACTTCGTGCACGCGCTCCATCGTGCCGCCTTCGTACAGCTTGCCGAAGCGGTTCGCGAGGAACGCCTTCAGCGACACCTTTTCCTGCGGGATGAAACCGCTTTGCGGCAGCTTCTTTTCGCGGAACAGATCCAGCACCGCGCACATCGCGCCGGCCGTCGTGATCTGGATGGCGCTCATGTGCATCCCACACACGTCCTTCGCGAAGATCTTGCGGGTGAACACGTCCTGCACGAGCTGGCCGTCCTTCACGCCCGTCACCGTGACGAACACGAGCACGACGTCCTGCTTCGTCGACGGCACCGCGCGGCGCATGATCGACTTCAGCGTGTCGCGGTCGCTCGACAGGCGCAGGTCTTCGAGCAGGAATTGCACGAGTTCGCGGTGGCCCGGATAGCGCACCGACTTGTAGTCGAGCGTCTCGACCTTGCCCGACAGCGTTTCGCACAGCGTGCCCAGACCGCCCGACGTGTTGAACGCTTCGTATTCGGTGCCGTCGAGCGAGAAATGTTCGAGGCCTTCGAGCGGCTGCACCCACTGCTTGCGGCCGTCGCGGATCGCTTCGCACGGCTGGCAGTATTCGTTGATCAGGCCGTCGACGCTCCACGTCAGGTTGTACTTCAGCGCGTTGGTCGGATACTCGGGCAGCGCGCCGACGCGCATCTTCACGTCGCGCACTTCGCTGAAGCCGTTCACGAGCTCGTGCGCGGCGATGCCGATGAAGCCCGGTGCGAGGCCGCACTGCGGCATGAACGCGCGGTCCGAACCGTCGGCCAGTTCGCGGATCGCGTGGGTCGCGCGCACGTCTTCGGTCAGGTCGAAGTAATGGACGCCTGCCGCCTTGGCCGCCGCGGCGACGTTGACCGCCAGGTAGTACGGCAGCGCGTTGACGAGCGCATCGAAGCCCTTCACGGCTTCACGGATCGCATTGGCGTCGGCCGAATCGACACGTTGCGTCGCGATGCCTTCACGCGACAGCTTGGCGAGCGCATCAGCGTCACGGTCGAACGCGACGACTTCGTAGTCGCCCGTTTCACGCAGCATGTGAGCAATGGTGTGGCCGATCAGACCTGCGCCGACGATGGCGATTTTCATGCGCTTATCTCCTGATGATGGGTTTGGTGTTGGTGTACGGCGTCGAGCCATGAACACAGTTTAGGGACGTGCAAAATCAGTTCCAAGACGAAGAATGATGCGAAACGACCGATACTTTCGACGAAATGACTACGCATTTCGTCACAACGACCAAATCATCTAAAAAACGCGTATACGGTGTGCGTCAGACGGGCCGCGATCAACGCGTGTGGATGCGTGTGGCCGGACAGGAAGGCACACGCAAGGCGGGACATGGCAGGCAAATGAATCGTTGCGCGCGCCCGGGCACGCATTCGACACAACGACGCTCGCGTGCGGACGCACGAGGCAACGCCCCGCGGCGTGCGCGGGCGGCGGGCATCAAGGCATCAAGGGGAAGGGAAAGGAGGAAAAGCCTGCGCGACGAATCGAATCGCGCCGCGGCGTCACATGCGACACCGCATGCGACGCGTCATCCGCCGATCGTGCCGCGATCGATCTTGCGCGACAGAATGATCGACGTCGTCGTGCGTTCGACGCCTTCGAGCGTGCCGATCTGGTCGAGCAGGTCGTTGAGCCGTTCCGGCGAATCGGCACGCAACCACGCGACATAGTCGTATTCGCCACTCACCGCGCACAACAGCTGCACCTCGGGCATCCGGTCGAGCTTGCGCAGCACGTCCTTGCCGAACTTCGGCGTGAGAATGATGCCGACGTATGCGTAAATGCTCGCGTCGAGCACGTCCTGACCGAGCCGCACGCTGTAACCGGCGATCACGTTGGTACGCTCGAGCCGCGCGATGCGCGCGACGACCGTCGTGCGGGCAACGTCGAGCTGTCGCGCGAGATCGGCGACGCTTGCGCGCGCATCCGCTTGCAGCAGCGCGACGAGTTGCCGGTCGAGGTCGTCGAGTTGGTCGAGGCGAGGAGGACGCATGAGGCTGGGCCGGCGTGCAACGCGCCGGCGAAATGGAACGTGACGCGATGATAGCGCCGAACGCCGGTGCGCCCAAACGGGATCTCACGCGTTCGCATCGCCCCGCCTCGTTCGCGCGCGGCGCCCGACGCGCCGATCGAACACCCTCGATCGTCGGCCTTCGCCATGCCCCTTTCAATTTCGATTCGTATCGGATGTAAGCAAGTGTCGCTTTCGCTGCTGCACTGCACTCAACGTGCTACTAATAAGGTGCGACGCGAGATGCGCGCTCGCGGCACTGGCCGCCGCGCCCGCTCGCACGACACCACCCCGGAGAGCCAACCATGAAGAAGATCTCGCTCACCCTCGCTACGCTCGCCGTTGCAGCCAGCGCATTCGCGCAAACCCCGCCGCAACCGCAGACGCCCGCTCCGGCAACGGCAACGGCAGCGTCGGCCCCGAGCGCCGAGCAGCGTGCGGCGCGCCACGAAGCGCGCATCGAGCAGCGCATCAAGTACCTGCACGACCAGTTGAAGATCACGTCGGCGCAGGAACCGCAATGGAAGACGTTCGCCGACACGATGCGCGAGAACGGCGACACGATGGGCCGCCTCTATCGCGCCCGGATGGAAAGCCATGACGTGTCCGCGGTCGACGACATGAAGCAGTACGCGGAACTCGCGCAGGCGAACGCGGACGGCGCGAAAAAGCTCGCCGACGCATTCGCGCCGCTCTACGAGCACTTCCCGGCCGACCAGAAGGCGCTCGCCGACACGACGTTCCGCAGCTGGCTGCACCACGGCGGCGAACACCGCGGCAAGGGCAAGGCCGCGAGCAAGGAAGGCAAGGCAGCAGCCGCGCCGGCCGCCAGCGCGCCCGCGCAACCCTGACGTCCGCCCCGTCGGCGCCGCACTGCCCGTGCGGGCCGAACGGCGTCGCGCATCCCGCGGGAATCCGGCGTGTCACACGGCGCGCCGGATTCGGGATAAGCTCCCGGCTTTTCCCGCACTTCCCCCCTGCCATGCTCGAACTCAAGCACCTCGATCTGCGTACCGACCCGCAGGCCCGTCGCGTCGTGAAGGATGAAACCGTCACGGTCGCATTCGCGGATGACGACGGCGAACTGATGAGCCTCGAAGGCCCGAACCGCTATGTCGCGGGCGACGCGCTGATCACCGGCTCGACCGGCGACCGTTGGGTCGTGTCGCGCGCGCGCTTCGACGCGAAGTACCTGCCCGCCGATCCGGCGCTCGCGCACGGCGCGCCGGGCGCCTACCGGAACCGGCCGGCCGTCGTGCTCGCCCGCCGCATGGACGAGCCGTTCACGATCGCCCGCTCGGAAAACGGCGACACGCTGCGCGGCATGGCCGGCGACTGGGTCATGCAATATGCACCCGGCGACTATGGCGTCGTGCAGGCGCAGCGCTTCGCGCAGGTTTATCGCGACGCGTAAACGCGCGTCGCGTGACACGCGCCGCGCCGGCATCGTGCCGGCGCGCGCCGGCGTCGCCGCTCACGCAAAGTCTTCGTCGAGTTCGAGTTCCGCGGTGCGCTCGACGGCTTCACCCGCCGCGTGCCGCTCCTCGAGCGAGCCCAGCATCGCTTCCGTGTACGCATGCAGCACCGCGTGGCTGCGGGCGCGCTGCATCGGCCTGAGCGCCAGATAGCGCGCCAGCGCGGCCGGCACGATGCGGATATCGAGCGTCATCCGTTTCGGCGTCGAACCGAAACGCATCGCGAGCCACTGCACGGACAGGAAGCGCCCGCGTTCGTCGCTGCTTTCGGCAAAACGCGTCTGCTCCGGAAAGAGATCGCAGATCACGCGCGCGAGCGCGTCGAATTCGGCGCTTGCGCATTCGATCAGATAGTCGTCCATTCCGCCTCTCCCGTCAGGCCGCCGCACGCGGCGACCGGCACGCCTTCACCAGCACGGCGACCAGGATCGCGGCCAGCACGAAATACACGGCCTCGAGCGATCCGGCCGGCAGCACGCGCACCTGGTACAGCAACGCCGGTACGGCCGCCAGCGCATGCAGCACGATCGCGAGCGGCAGTACGCCCGCGCGGCCGGCACGCACGCCGCGCCAGACCAGCACCGACAGCGCGAGCTGCACCGCGAACGCCGCGCAGCGCTCGATCAGCAACAGCAAGATCGACTGTGCCGACAGCGTCGCCAGCATCACGTGCAGCCGCACGACGGTATCGCCCGGCAGGTCCGCGAGCTGCGTCTCGAGCTGCCCGCGGCTCGCGAGCCACGCGAGATACGACCACTGGCCCCAGACGAGCACGCCGACGAACCAGGCTTCGGCACCGGCATGGCCGATCCCGTAGCCGATGCCGCGCCCGTCGCCGGCCGACGCGCCGTAGCGGCGGTTCAGGAACCGGAACCCGAGATAACGGCCGACTTCCTCGAACACGGCGGTCGCGAGCGCGCTGTACGCGACGAATGCGAGCGGCTGCGTGAGCCAGCCTCCGGCGGGCGTCTGGCTCAGCACGAGGCCATGGAATGCGCGTTCGACGATCATCGCGAACAGCGTGAAGACGGCGACGCCGACGATCGTGTCGCGGCGGTCGAGCGCAAGCGGCTTGCGCAGGGTACGGAAGAGAACGAACGGCAGTAGCGCGATGATCAGCGTGGCGGCGATCAGCACCGCCAGCGTGACGGGAGCGACAGTCATGAATTTCCTTGTTCGGGGCAGCGCACCTGACGCGCCGCGTGCCCCGCATGATACTCAGCTTGCGGTCGACGCGCGCGCGATCAGCTCGCCCGGCAGCATCGCGACGCGCACGTCGCCGACCGCGCCGTCGATGCGCTCGTGCACGAATTCGACGGCCTTGTAGCCGATCTCGTAGGTCGGCTGACGGATCGTCGTGATGCCGATCAGCTCGGCCCACTCCGGATCGTCGATCGACAGCAGCGCGGCCTTTTCCTGCCATGCGGCGCCGAAGCGGGCGCGCAGGTGGCGCGCGATCGCGAGCGCGACCGGCGCGTTCGCGGCGAACAGCGCCGCCCGCACGCCGCGCTGCGTGGCCGCGTCGACACGCGCGTCGAGGTCGGCGAGCGCCACGGCGGCCGCGGCCGGCTCGTTCAGGTCGAGCACGACCGTCGGCGGCACCGGCAGCCCGCGCGCCTCGAGCGCCGCGCGGAACGCGGCCTCGCGCAGGCGCCGCGAGCTGACGCGCTCGAACGGCTGCACGACGAAATGAATCGCATCGAAGCCGCGCGCGATCAGGTGCGCGAGCGCCGTCTCGATCGCATCGGTGTTGTCGAGCCCGATCAGGTCCGCCTCGAAGCCCTCGACCGTCCGGTCGACGAGCACGGCCGGGATGCCGCCGCCGCGCAGCGGGCGCAGCACGTCTTCCTCGGCGCCGAGCGCATTGACGATCAGCCCTTCGACCCGGTAGGTCGTGAGCAGCTGCAGGAAGCGCCGCTCCATCTCGACTTCATTCGCCGCGTGGCAGATGAGCGGCATGTAGCCGAGCGCGTGGCACGCGGCCTCGACGCCCAGCAGCACTTCGACGGTATAGGGATTGGTCAGGTCGGCCGCGAGCATGCCGAGCAGCCGGTTGCGGCCGCGCTTCAACCCGCGCGCCATCTGGTTCGGCCGGTAGTTCAGGCGCGCGATCGCCGTCTCGATCCGCTGGCGCAGATCGGCGGACAGCACGTGCGTCTCGCCGTTCAGATAGCGCGAAACGCTGGTCTTGCCCGTGCCGGCTTCGCGTGCGACGTCGCTGATCGTCGCCGGACGCTGCGTGGAAGGTTGCGAATCGCTCAAGTCGTGCCTCGCGACGTACGATCCGCGCCGCTTCGTGTGCGGACGGACCTTTGTTGTTGGATACGAACGCCCCCCGGCGCACGCCGCCGCTCCCCTGCTTCGCGGTCGATCGAAGCCGGCGCGTTCGCGCCCGCTCCGCTCGCCCGACACGCACGGCGATCGGCCGCACCGGGCTGGCACGGATGCCCGTCGCCGGACGCCGCCGGCCGCGTGGCCGGGTCGTCGATGCGCGACGAGCGGGCGATCATAACGCAGCCTGCCCTCCCGCACCAAGACCATCGACTCTAACGGCAGCGGCGGCCCGCCGGCCGGCCGCCGCCGCTCAGACGCGCGCGAGCGCGTCCGGATTGACGAGATTCGTGCGCAGCGTGCCGGCCAGCGCGCCGACCAGGTTTTCCGCGGCGCAGCGCGCCATCGCATGGCGCGTCTCGTGCGTCGCCGAGCCGATATGCGGCAGCGCGACGACGTTGCTCATCCGCAGCAGCGGCGAGTCCGCCGCCAGCGGCTCCTTCTCGAAGACGTCGAGCCCCGCGCCGCGGATCGTGCCGGCCCGCAGCGCGTCGATCAGCGCAGCCTCGTCGACCACCGGCCCGCGCGACGCGTTGATCAGGATCGCGCCGCGCTTCATCTTCGCGAATTCGGCCGCGCCGATCAGGTGATGCGTTTGCGGCGACAGCGGCACCTGCAGGCACACGAAGTCCGACTGCGCGAGCAACTCGTCGAGCGTCACGCGGCGGGCGCCGTACTGCGTCTCGGCTTCGGCGTGCGCGGCACGGTTCGTGTACAGCACCTGCATCCGGAAGCCGAGCGCCGCGCGGCGCGCGACCGCGCCGCCGATCCGCCCGAGCCCGACGATGCCGAGCGTCTTGCCCTGCACGTCGGTGCCGTACAGATCGGGGCCGATGCTGCGCTGCCAGTGGCCGGCCTTCACCCACTCCGCCAGTTCGACCACCCGCCGCGCGGACGCGAGGATCAACGAGAACACGGTATCGGCGGTCGATTCGGTCAGCACGTCGGGCGTATGCGCGAGCACGATCCCGCGCCGCGTGAGATCCGCGACGTCGAAGTTGTCGTAGCCGACCGAGATCGTCGACCAGGCCTTCAGCCGCGGCGCGCGATCGAGCATCTGCGGCGTGACCTTCAGGCTCGCGCCGATCGCGCCGTCCGCGTCGCCGAGGGCGTCGGCGAGCGCGTCGGCGCCGTCGGCCTGCACGAGCTCCGCATGCTCGCGCAGGTACGCGAGCACGTCATCGGGCAGCGGCTTGTACGCGACGATACGAGGCTTCATCGTTTTCATTTTCCTTGCAGCGGCGTCGCGAGCGGGTGCGCATCGCGCGCCTGGGGTTTGACGGACAGCGTGAGGATCACCGCGGCGACGAGCGCGACGCTCATGAACGCATACGATGCGACGGGCGACCCGGTCGCCCCGTTCAGGTAGCCGACGAAATACGAGCCGACGAACGAGCCGAGCGCGCCCATGCTGTTGATCAGCGCCATCGCGCCGCCGGCGACGTTCCTCGGCAGCAGTTCCGGCACGATCGCGAAGAACGGGCCGTACGGCGCGTACATCGCTGCGCCCGCGACGACCAGCAGCGCATACGAGATCCAGAAATGCGACGAGCCGAGCGCATACGACGCGGCGAACGCGGCCGCGCCGACCAGCAGGAACGGCCACACGAAGCCGCGGCGCGAGCCGACCTTGTCGGACGCCCACGACGCGACCAGCATCGCGATCGTCGCCGCGAGGTACGGCAGCGCCGACAGCCAGCCGGTCGCAACCATCCCGAGCTCGGAGCCGTTCTTGACGATCGACGGCAGCCACAGCACGAAGCCGTACACGCCGATGCTCCAGCAGAAATACTGCGCGCACAGCTTGATCACGGCCGGCGAGCGGAACGCCTCGCCGTAGTTGCGCACGGGCTTGATCGCCGCCTGTTCGGCCGCGAGCGCGGCGTCGAGGTCGCGCTTTTCCTGCGCGGTGAGCCACGGCGAATCGGCCGGCTTGTCCTGCACGAGGAACCACCAGCATACGGCCCAGATGATGGCCGGCACGCCTTCGGCGATGAACATGTGGCGCCAGCCGAATTCGTGCACGAGATAGCCCGACACGATCGACATCCACAGCACCGTGACCGGGTTGCCGAGGATCAGGAACGTGTTCGCGCGCGAGCGCTCGTTCTTCGTGAACCAGTTGCTGATGTAGATCAGCATCGCCGGCATCACCGCCGCCTCGACCACGCCGAGCACGAAGCGGATCGCCATCAGCGACGGAATGTTGGTGACCACCCCCGTGAGCGCCGCGCACGCGCCCCACAGCACGAGGCTGGCGAACACGAGCTTCTTGACGCTGCGGCGCTCCGCATAGATCGCGCCCGGAATCTGGAAGAAGAAGTAGCCGAGGAAGAACAGCGCGCCGATCAGCGACGACAGGCCCTTGCTGATCCCGAGGTCCTGGTTGATGCCGGCGGCTGCAGCGAACCCGTAGTTCGCGCGGTCGAGGTAAGCGAGGCTGTAGGTGATGAACACGATCGGCATGATCGTCCACCAGCGTCGTGCTGCGAGATTGGCTGCCATCAGAGTGTCTCCTTGGGTGATCGGAGTGGGCGGGTCAAGCGCCCGGCTCCGCTCCCGTCCTTTCGGGAATCGACCGGCGTCGGCGCGATGGCGCCTGCTCCGGCCTCATGCAAAACCGTGCACGAAGCACGAATTGGGTCCGCGGATTGTGCCGTGTCCGGCCTCTCATTGCGCGGTGACGGTTTCCTCTAGGCGATCGGCGCGATTGCTGACGTTTTCGAGCCGATCGAGCGCCGCGCGGGTCGGCAAGCCTTCCGAATCGCCGATCACCTGGATCGCGAGCGCCCCGATGTGATTGCCGCGCGCGACCGCCTGCTCGACGGAGCGGCCTTCCAGCAGCGCGCTGACCACGCCGACCGCGAAGCCGTCGCCGGCGCCGACCGTGTCGACCACGTTCGCGACACGCTCGCCCGCCACCGTGCCCTCGCGGCCGTCGGCCGTGCGGAAGTACGCGCCGTCGGCGCCCAGCTTGATCACCACGCCGCGCGCGCCCTGTGCCAGGTAGAAGCCCGCGATGTCGGCCGGCATGTCGTGCCCGGTGAGCTGCTGCCCTTCGGCCAAGCCCGGCAGCACCCAGTCGGCGAGCGACGCGAGCGCGTTCAGCGTCTTCGCCATCACGTCGGCGGACGGCCACAGCGTCGGGCGCAGGTTCGGATCGAACGAGATCGTCTTGCCGGTCGCACGCATCTCGTGCGCCAGCCGGAACGCAAGCTCGCACGACGTCGCGGAGATCGCAGGTGCGACACCCGTCAAATGCAGGTGCCGTGCGCCGAGCACGTAGTCGGCCACGTAGTCGTCGCACGACAGGTGGCTCGCGGCCGAGCCCTTGCGGAAATATTCGACGGTCGGGTCGCTGCCGTCGTCGTTGCGCGACTTCAGCTGGAAGCCGGTCGGATAGCGCGGATCGACGGTCACGCACGACGCGTCGATGCCTTCGCGCGCGAGCGTGTCGAGCACGTAGCCGCCGAACGAATCGCGGCCCACCCGGCTCATCCAGCCGACCCGGAAGCCGAGCCGCGACAGGCCGATCGCGACATTCAGGTCCGCGCCCGCGATCCGTTTCGTGAATTGCGCGGCGTGCGCGAGGTGGCCGGGCTCGGCGGCGACGAACATCGCCATCGCCTCGCCGTAGGTCACGACATCGAGTGCTGCCTTCATGAGTGCATTCCTCCGTATCCTTCGAGCGTCACGCGGCGGCGAGCCACGCGACGCGCCGGCCGGCATCGCCCGCCAGGTCGGCCGCATCGAACGGGAATTCGATGCCGCGCGGCGCCGCTTGCGGCAGGGCCGCGAGCACGCCAGTCACGAGCGTGTCGCCCGGCGCCGGCGCCACCGCGAAACGGCGCGCGCCCTCGCCAGCGACTGCCTTGCAATGAATGTATTCCACATGCGGCGCGAGTGCGTGCGCGCACGCGAGCGGCGCTTCGCCCGGCCACTGCCAGTTGCCGATGTCGAACGTCATGCCGAGCGCGTCGGGCGCGCCTGCCTCGGCCAGCGCCGCGAACAGACCGCTGAATTGCACGAGCGCGCCGCCCACCGGCAACTGCCCGTTCTCGACCACCACGCGGGCACGCGCGCCGCGCGACAGCGCGACGATCTCGGCCGCGTGCGCGTCGCCGGCGAAGCCGCCGAGCTGGAACTTGACGAAGCGCGCGCCGAGCGCGTCGGCTTCGACGAGCGTGTCGCGCAGCGCGTCGGCGTCGAGCGCGCCGGTTTCCGTGTACAGCGTGGCCGGCGTCGAATAGACCGACCACAGCCCGTGCGCGGCGAGTGCCGTGCCGAGCTCGGCCAGCGCGCCGGGCGTCGCGTCGTCGTCCGATGCGAACAGTTCGCGCCGCACCTCGAAGCCGGTCGCGCCGGATGCCGCCGCGGTCGCGATGAATGCACGGTGGCCCTCCTGACGCACGCGGTCCATCCCGAATGCGCTCGCCACGATCACGATGTCTGCCATGTCTGCCCTTTTTTCTCCGGAATGGAACCGGTTCCATTTGCTTGAGACGGATGGTGCGCTTCGCCCCGGACGCACGCCATAGAGGAAATCCCTAAGGACGGCCGCCGCACGAGCGTGCGCGGGCGGACGGGCATCCGGCGCTCCAGGACCGGCTTCGGACGCCTACCCGGCGTCGTGCGCGAGGCTCGTTTCGAGGAACTGGGCGGCCACGCGCGACGGCGCCGCGCCGTGCGGCACCAGGATCGAGAAATGACGCGTGAGCGGCGCGGGGGCGAGCGAGCGCGGCACGAGCGCCGCCCCCTCGTGACGCAGCGACATCGCGGACACGAAGCCGACGCCCATCCCCGCGCGCACGGCCTCCTTCACGGCCTCGACACCGGCGATCTCGAACGCGACACGCATCGGCGCGCCGCCGTGCGCGAACGCGCGTTCCACGAGTTGCCGCACGCCGGAGCCCTCCTCGCGCAGCACGAGCGGATACGCGGCGAGTGCCTCGAGCGTGACGCCGGCTGCGTACTCGGGCGCGGCGAGCGCATGCCCGGCCGGCACGACCGCGACGATCTCGTCCTCGTGCCAGGCGTGCACGGCGGTGCCGGGCGGCAGCGCCTCGCCGGGCGGCCCTTCGATCATCGCAATGTCGAGCGATGCCAGCGCGGCGACCACGTCGGCCGTGTTGCCGCTCATCGTGTGGATCGCCACCCGCGGCACGCGCGGCTGGAACGCCGCGATCAGGTAAGGCAGCAGGTAGCTGGCCGGCGTCGTGCTCGCGCCGATCCGCAGCGTGCCGGCGTCGAGCCCGCGCACCGCGTCGCGAAACGCGCGCGCCTGCGCGAACGTGTCGCGCTGGGCCTTCGCGTACTGCGCGAGCTGCTCGCCGACCGGCGTCAGGCGGATGCCGCGGCCGTCACGCTGGTACAGCGGCTCGCCGAACTCGTCCTGCAGCAGGCGCAGCTGGCCCGACACGGCCGGCTGCGACAGATGCAGCGCCACGGCAGCGCGGCTGATGTTCAGATGTTCGGCGACGGCCGCGAACGTTATCAGTTGATCCGGGGTCATGAGGATGAATTATCGGCTTCCCGGATAGTTTACGTCACAAATCACAATTTTTCATATCGATATAACCAAATTAGGATTAGACCATCGCAACCTGCTTGATCACGGTGCCCCATGTCCACTGCTCCGACTCCCCATCTAAGCCACGCCGCGCCGTCGCTGCGCGGCCAGTTGAACGGCGTGCTGTTCGTCGCGCTGTTCGCCGCCGCCGTCACCAGCCTGTCGCAACTGCCGGCAGTCGCCGGGCTCGGCCTGTCGCCGCTGATCGTCGGCATCGTCGCCGGTGCGCTGTACGGCAACGCGCTGCGCGACGGCATGCCCGCGAGCTGGGCGGCCGGCGTCAACTTTTCCGCGCGCAAGCTGCTGCGCATCGCGGTCGCGTTCTTCGGCCTGCGCGTGAGCCTGCAGGAAATCGCGCAGGTCGGCCTGCCGGGCCTGACGGTGTCGGTGCTGATCGTCGTCAGCACACTTGCGATCGGCACCTGGGTCGGCATGAAGGTGATGAAGCTCGATCGCGACGCGGCGCTCCTGACCGCCGCCGGCAGTGCGATCTGCGGTGCGGCCGCCGTGCTCGCGTTCGAGTCGACGCTGCAGTCGAAGCCGCACCAGAGCGCGATGGCCGTGGGCAGCGTGGTGCTGTTCGGCACGCTGTCGATGTTCCTGTATCCGTTCGCGTATCACGCCGGCCTGCTCAACCTCGATCCGACCGGCCTCGGCCTGTTCTTCGGCGGCACGATCCACGAGGTCGCGCAGGTGGTCGGCGCGGCGAGCGACATCAGTCCGGAGGTCACGCGCGTCGCGACCATCGTGAAGATGACCCGCGTGATGCTTCTGGTGCCGGTGCTGCTCACGCTCGGCTGGTGGCTCGCCCGCTCCGCGCGCTCGGCCGATGCGACCGCTGAAGGCGCGCAAGGCAAGCGCAAGGTGGCGGTGCCGTGGTTCGCGCTCGGCTTCCTCGGCTTCGTGATCGTCAATTCGCTGAACGTGCTGCCCGCCGACGTCACGCACACGCTGAACCTGCTCGACACCTTCGCGCTGACGATGGCGATGACCGCGCTCGGCATCGAGACCCGCGTGTCGCAGATCCGCGAGGCCGGCCCGCGCGCCTTGACCACCGGCCTGATCCTGTACGTGTGGCTGATCGCCGGCGGCTACGCGATCACCTGGGCGGTACAGCACTGGCTTGGCTGAGCCGCGCAGCCACGCCGCGACACGCGCCGCGCCCGACGGGAAGGTCCCGCGGGCGCGGCGCAGTGCTATGCTTCGCGTCGTTTTCCTTCGTTCTCTTCATCACCCTCTTTCAGCCGTGCTCTCGTTCCTGCTGAAGCTGCGCACTCGCGCCCAGACGCTGTTCCGCCTGTCGGACGCCCATACGATGCTGATCTGGTCGGCCGTCGTCGGCGTCGGCGGCGCCTTCGCCACCATGGCGTTCCGCGAAGGCATCGACCTGATGCAGCGCCTGATCTCGGGGCACAGCGGCAGCTTCGTGGAGATGGCGAAAAGCCTGCCTTGGTACGTGCGCTTCTGGATGCCGGCCGCGGGCGGCTTCCTCGCCGGCTGCGTGCTGTTGCTCGCGACGCGCGGCGACCGAAAATCCGGCAACATCGACTACATGGAAGCCGTCGCGCTCGGCGACGGCGTCGTGCCGGTGCGGCAGAGCCTGTGGCGCAGCGTGTCGTCGCTGCTGACGATCGGCAGCGGCGGCTCGATCGGCCGCGAAGGCCCGATGGTGCAGCTCGCGGCGCTCGCCGCGTCGCTGGTCGGCCGCTTCGTGCACTTCGACCCGCCGCGCCTGCGCCTGCTCGTCGCGTGCGGCGCCGCGGCCGGGATCACGTCCGCGTACAACGCGCCGATCGCCGGCGCGTTCTTCGTCTCCGAAATCGTGCTCGGCACGATCGCGATGGAGAGCTTCGGGCCGATGGTCGTCGCGTCCGTCGTCGCGAACATCGTGATGCGGGAATTCGCCGGCTACCGGCCGCCGTACGAGATGCCGGTGTTCCCGGCCGTGACGGGCGCCGAAGTGCTGCTGTTCGTCGTGCTCGGCACGCTGTGCGGCGTGCTCGCGCCGCAGTTCCTGCACCTGCTCGATGCGTCCAAGAACCAGTTCAAGCGGCTGCCCGTGCCGCTGCCGGTGCGGCTCGCGCTCGGCGGCCTCGTGGTCGGCGTGATCTCGGTGTGGATTCCGGACGTGTGGGGCAACGGCTACAGCGTCGTGAACCACATCCTGCATGCGCCGTGGACCTGGCAGGCGCTGGTCGCGGTGCTGGCGTTCAAGGTGATCGCGACCGCGGCGACCGCAGGCTCCGGCGCGGTCGGCGGCGTGTTTACGCCGACGCTGTTCGTCGGCGCCGTGTTCGGTTCGCTGTTCGGGCTCGCGATGCACGCGCTGTGGCCCGGCCACACGTCCGCGTACTTCGCGTATGCGATGGTCGGGATGGGCGCGTTCCTGGCCGGCGCCACGCAGGCGCCGCTGATGGCGATCCTGATGATCTTCGAGATGACGCTGAGCTACCAGGTCGTGCTGCCGCTGCTGGTGTCGTGCGTGTTCGCGTATTTCGTCGCGCGCGCGACCGGCACGACGTCGATGTACGAGATCACGCTGCACCATCACCAGGACGCACAGGAACGGCTGCGGCTGCGCACCACCCAGATGCGCGAGCTGATCCAGCCCGCGCAGACGATCGTGCCGCTCACCGCGAGCGTCGCCGACATGACGCGCGTGTTTCTCGAATACCCGGTGAAGTATCTGTACGTGACCGACGACGCCGGGCGCTTCCGCGGCGCGGTCGCGCTGAAGGACATCACGTCCGACCTGCTCGACAAGCGCGACACGACCGACAAGACGGCCGCGCACTACACGCATACGCCGTTTCCGCTGCTCACGCCCGACATGCCGCTCGCGACCGCGCTCGAACGCTTCATGGCGTTCCAGGGCGAACGGCTGCCGGTGATCGAAAGCGAAGCCGAGCCGACGCTCGCGGGCGTCGTCTACAAGACGTCGCTGCTCGACGCGTACCGGCGGATGACCGGCGAGCGGTGACGGCGCCGGTGCGCGACGCCCGATGTGGCGTCGTGGCCTTGTCGGTCGCCGCACCGGCGCACCATCCGTAGGCCGCGCCCGCTTCTCCGTCCGCCCGCCCGGCCGTTCAGTCCGGCGCGCGCCCCAGCACGACCCGTGCGAAGAACCCCGCGAGCACCGATTCAGCCACGTCGGCCGACACGTGCTGCGGGTCGGCCGTGTAGTACGACTGCACGCCGTCGCACAGGCACATCAATCCGAACGCGAGCGTGTCGGCCGGCAGCAGCAGCGGCGTGCCCGCGCGCTCGGCGAAGCGCTGGATGAATTCGGCCATCTGCAGCCGCTTGCCGTGCAGGAACTGGTTGAAGCGCACGCGGAACTTCGCGTCGCGCGCCGCCTGCAGTTTCGCCTCGCCCCACAGCAGCGAATATTCGTCGTCGCGAAACAGCGTCCGGTAGTACGCGAGCGCCATCGACTCCATCTGCTCGCGCGACCCGCCTATCTCGAAGATCGCCTCGAAATCGGCCCGCACCGAATCGTGGTCGCGCTCGAGCAATTCGAGCAGCAGTTCCGACTTGCTGCGGAAGTTCGAGTAGAACGCGCCGCGCGTGTAGCCGGCCGCCGCGGCGATGTCCTCGACGCTCGCCGCGACAAAGCCTTTCTTCATAAAAATGCGGTGCGCGGCAGTCAGCAGACGTTCGCGCGTCTGGTCCCTGCTCTGCTCGCGAGTTAAGCGCTGAGGTTTCATGGCGCGCAGTCTAGCACCAACTTCCTTTCAGATTCATTTTTGCATTCAGATACAGCACTGTATTAGAATCCACCGCAGTTTCCGAACGACCTCGTTCGGCTGTGTTCGTGTGCGCCGGACTGGCGCCACTCGGGGCAAGCGCCCGCCGCGCTTGCCGGCCTCGTTCCGCTCTCACCTCATCTGGGGGTTTCGTGAATCGCTCCGGTTCCCGCGCCGTGCTGCTGGTCGGCACCGCGCTCGTCCTCGCCGCCTGTCATCCGAAGGAAGCCGCGCCGCCCGCGCCGCGCCCGGTCGTCGCGCTGCCCGCGCGCGCCGACGGCGCCGCGGCCGCCGCCACGCTGCCCGGCGAGATCCAGCCACGTTATGCGACGCCGCTGTCGTTCCGCATCGCGGGCAAGATCGTCGAGCGCAAGGTGCGGCTCGGCGATACCGTCAAGGCCGGCCAGGTCGTCGCGCTGCTCGATCCGTCCGACGTCGAGAAGAACGCCGCGAGCGCGCAGGCGCAATTCGATGCCGCGTCGCACAGCCTCGCGTTCGCGAAGCAGCAGCGCGATCGCGATCGCGCGCAGGCGCGCGAGAACCTGATCGCAACGGCGCAGCTGGAGCAGACCGAGAACAGCTACACGTCCGCGCTCGCGCAGCGCGACCAAGCGCAGCAGCAGCTCGCGCTCGCGAAGAACCAGCTCCGCTATGCGACGCTCGTCGCCGATCACGCCGGCACCATTACCGCCGAGCAGGCCGACACCGGCCAGAACGTATCGGCCGGCCAGGCCGTCTACCAGCTCGCGTGGTCGGGCGACGTCGACGTCGTTAGCGACGTGCCCGAGGCCGCGCTCGCGTCGCTCGCGCCCGGTCACGCGGCGAGCGTCACGCTGCCGTCGCTGCCGGGTCGCCAGTTCGCCGCGAAGGTGCGCGAAATCGCGCCGGCCGCCGATCCGCAAAGCCGCACCTGGCGTGTGAAGCTCACGCTCGCCGCACCCGATCCGGCCGTGCGCCTCGGGATGACCGCGAACGTCGCGTTCGACGGCGCGCCGGTTGCCGGCAACGCGCCGAGCATCACGCTGCCCGCGACCGCGCTGTTCCACGACGGCCCGCATCCGGCCCTGTGGGTCGTGCGCGCGAAGGACGACACGCTCGAGCTGCGCCGCGTCGACGTCGCGCGCTTCAACGAACGCACCGTCACCGTGTCGAGCGGGCTGCAGCCGGGCGAGCGCGTCGTGCTGCAAGGCGTGCATACGGTCAGCGCGGGCGAGAAGGTGCGGCCGGTCGCCCCGCTGCACGCGGAGGACTTCGCGTCATGAGCAGCCCCCGCGAAGAAGGCCGCTTCAACCTGTCGGCATGGGCGCTGCGCCACCAGGCGCTGGTCGTCTACCTGATCGCGCTCGCGACGCTCGCGGGCATCCTCGCGTACACGCGGCTCGCGCAATCCGAAGACCCGCCGTTCACGTTCCGCGTGATGGTGATCCGCACGTTCTGGCCCGGCGCGAGCGCGCGGCAGGTGCAGGAACAGGTGACCGACCGGATCGGCCGCAAGCTGCAGGAAACGCCGGCCATCGACTTCCTGCGCAGCTATTCGCGGCCCGGCGAATCGCTGATCTTCTTCACGATGAAGGACTCGGCGCCCGTGCAGGACGTGCCCGAGACCTGGTACCAGATCCGCAAGAAGGTCGGCGACATCGGCCATACGCTGCCGCCCGGCGTGCAGGGCCCGTTCTTCAACGACGAGTTCGGCGACGTCTACACCAACATCTGGACGCTCGAAGGCGACGGCTTCACGCCCGCGCAGCTCCACGACTATGCGGACCAGTTGCGCACCGTGCTGCTGCGCGTGCCCGGCGTCGGCAAGGTCGACTATTTCGGCGATCCCGACCAGCGCATCTTCATCGAAGTGAACAATGCGCAGCTCACGCGCCTCGGCATCTCCCCTCAGCAACTCGGGCAGGCGATCAACGCGCAGAACGACATCTCGTCGGCCGGCGTGCTGACGACCGCCGACGACCGCGTATTCGTGCGGCCGAGCGGCCAGTTCGACAACGTCGCCACGATCGCCGACACGCTGATCCGCATCAACGGCCGCACGTTCCGGCTCGGCGATCTCGCCACCGTGAAGCGCGGCTACGACGATCCGGCCGTCACGCAGATGCGTGCGAACGGTCACGCCGTGCTCGGCATCGGCGTGACGATGCAGCCGGGCGGCGACGTGATCCGGCTCGGCAAGGCGCTCGACGCCGAATCGAAGGATCTGCAGGCGCGGCTGCCGGCCGGCCTCAAGCTGACGCTGGTGTCGAGCATGCCGCATGCGGTCGCGCATTCCGTCGACGACTTCCTCGAAGCCGTCGCCGAAGCGGTCGCGATCGTGCTGGTCGTGAGCCTCGTGTCGCTCGGCCTGCGCACCGGGATGGTCGTCGTGATCTCGATTCCGGTCGTGCTCTCCGTCACGGCCCTGTTCATGTACCTGTTCGACATCGGGCTGCACAAGGTGTCGCTCGGCACGCTCGTGCTCGCGCTCGGGCTGCTCGTCGACGACGCGATCATCGCGGTCGAGATGATGGCCGTGAAGCTCGAGCAGGGCTACAGCCGCGCGCGCGCCGCCGCGTTCGCGTACACGAGCACCGCGTTCCCGATGCTGACGGGCACGCTCGTCACCGTGTCGGGCTTCCTGCCGATCGCGCTCGCGAAATCGAGTACCGGCGAGTACACGCGCTCGATCTTCGAGGTGTCGGCGATCGCGCTGATCGCGTCGTGGTTCGCGGCCGTCGTGCTGATCCCGCTGCTGGGCTTCCACCTGCTGCCCGAACGCAAGAAGCACGCGCACGAAGCGCACCTGCCGGACGATCACGAGCACGACATCTACGACACGCGCTTCTACACGCGCTTGCGCGGCTGGATCGACTGGTGCATCGAGCGGCGCTTCGTCGTGCTGCTGATCACCGGCGCGCTGTTCGTGGTCGCGCTGGCGGGCTTCTCGCTCGTGCCGCAGCAATTCTTCCCGAGCTCCGATCGCCCCGAGCTGCTGATCGACCTGCGGCTGCCCGAAGGCGCGTCGTTCGCGGCGACGCTGCGCGAAACCGAACGCCTCGAGAAGGTGCTCGACAAGCGGCCCGAGATCGACCATTCGGTGAATTTCGTCGGCAGCGGCGCGCCGCGCTTCTACCTGCCGCTCGACCAGCAGCTGCAGTTGCCGAACTTCGCGCAGTTCGTCGTCACCGCGAAATCCGTCGAGGATCGCGAGAAGCTCGCGGCCTGGCTCGAGACCACGCTGCGCGACCGCTTCCCGGCCGTGCGCTGGCGCCTGTCGCGGCTCGAGAACGGGCCGCCCGTCGGCTACCCCGTGCAGTTCCGCGTGAGCGGCGACGACATCGCGACGGTGCGCGCGATCGCCGAGAAGGTCGCGGCGACGATGCGCGGCGACGCGCGCACGGTGAACGTGCAGTTCGACTGGGACGAGCCGGCCGAGCGCTCGGTGCGCTTCGAGCTCGACCAGAAGAAGGCGCGCGAGCTGAACGTCACGTCGCAGGACGTGTCGAGCTTCCTCGCGATGACGCTGTCCGGCACGACCGTCACGCAATACCGCGAACGCGACAAGCTGATCGCGGTCGACCTGCGTGCGCCGCGCGCCGATCGCGTCGATCCCGCGCAACTCGCGGGCCTCGCGATGCCGACGCCGAACGGCCCCGTGCCGCTCGGTTCGCTCGGCCGCTTCACGCCGACGCTCGAATACGGCGTCGTGTGGGAACGCGACCGCCAGCCGACCATCACCGTGCAGTCCGACGTCCGCGCCGGCGCACAGGGCATCGACGTCACGCATGCGATCGACGGCAAGCTGAATGCGTTGCGCGCGCAACTGCCGGTCGGCTACCAGATCAACATCGGCGGGTCGGTCGAGGAAAGTGCGAAGGCGCAGACGTCGATCAACGCGCAGATGCCGCTGATGGCGATCGCCGTGTTCACGCTGCTGATGGTCCAGCTGCAGAGTTTCTCGCGCGTGCTGATGGTCGTGCTGACCGCCCCGCTCGGCCTGATCGGCGTGGTCGGCACGCTGCTGCTGTTCGGCCAGCCGTTCGGCTTCGTCGCGATGCTCGGCGTGATCGCGATGTTCGGGATCATCATGCGCAACTCGGTGATTCTCGTCGACCAGATCGAGCAGGACATCGCGGCCGGCCACGGACGCTTCGACGCGATCGTCGGCGCGACCGTGCGGCGCTTCCGCCCGATCACGCTGACGGCCGCGGCCGCCGTGCTCGCGCTGATCCCGCTGTTGCGCTCGAACTTCTTCGGGCCGATGGCGACCGCGCTGATGGGCGGCATCACGAGCGCGACCGTGCTGACGCTGTTCTACCTGCCCGCGCTGTACGCCGCGTGGTTCCGCGTGAAGCGCGACGAACGCGACCCGCGCGACGCCCCGCCGCACGACGGCGGCACGCCTGCCGCGCCGTCGGGAGCCTGACCATGGAACTGTCGATGAACCTGAAAACGAAGGCCGCGCGGATGCTCGCGGCCGCGAGCCTCGCCGGCCCGCTCGCCGGCTGCGCATGGTTCGCGCCGAGCGGCGAGCCGCCCGCGATGCCGTCGCCCGCGCATTACGGCGCCGCGCCGCAAGTGCCGCAGACCGTCGCCGCGCAAGGCGTCGCGCAGCAGTTCGACGTCGGCGCGCAGCCCGTGCCCGACTGGTGGACGCAGTACCGCTCGGATGCGCTGAACGCACTCGTCGACGAAGGGCTGCGCAACAGCCCGACGCTCAGCGCCGCCGCGCACTCGCTGGATGCCGCGCGCGAGCAGTTGCGCGGGCAGATCGGCAGCTCGATGCTGCCGTCGATCGACGCCGGCGGCCAGGCCACGCGCCAGCGTGCGCTCGGCGTGCCGATCCCCGCGCTCGGCGCGCCGACGTTGCTGTACGACACGTTCGTCGGACAACTGCAGGCGAGCTATACGGTCGACCTGTTCGGCGTATCGCGCTTCGCGAACCGTGCACTCGCGAAACGCGTCGACGTCAGCGCGTTCCAGCTCGAATCGGCACGCCGGGCACTCGCCGCGAACATCGTCACCGCATCGATCACGGTGTCGGTGCTCGACGCGCAGATCGCCACGACCGAACGGCTCGTCGCGCTCGCGAACGACCAGGCGCACGACGCGCAACGCCGCTACGCGCTCGGCTCGGCGTCGCGCAGCGACGCACTGAACGCGCAGCAAAGCGCGGACACCTTCGCCGCGAGCCTGCCCGCGCTGCGCCAGCAGCTGGACTCGGCGCGCCATGCGCTGGCCGTGCTGGTCGGCCGCACGCCCGACCGGCCGCCCACCGATCTCACGCTCGCCGACCTGCACCTGCCGACGCAGGTGCCGGTGGTCGTGCCGTCGGACCTGCTGCAAAGCCGCCCCGACATCCAGGCCGCCGACGCGGGACTGAAGGCGGCCGCCGCCGAAGTCGGTCTCGCGACCGCGCAGCTGTTCCCGCAGCTGTCGCTGTCGGCCGCGATGGGCAAAGGCGGTTTCAGCTGGCCGGCGATGCTGTCGGGCGCCGGTTTGATCTGGAACGTCGGTGCGTCGCTGAGCCAGCCGCTGTTCCACGGCGGCGCGCTGCTCGCGCAGCGCCGTGCGGCGAAGGCGACCTACGAGGCCGCGGTCGACCAGTACAAGCAGACCGTGCTCGCCGCCTTCCAGAACGTCGCGGATTCGCTTGCCGCGCTCGAGCACGACGCTCAGGCGCTCGATGCGTCGTCGCGGGCCGCGCTGTCCGCGCGCGGCGCGTACGACGACGCGGCCGCCCGCGTGCGGCTCGGCGCGCTGCCGCCGTCGGCCGCGCGAGCAAGCGAGCTGCAGTACCGCAACGCGCGGCTCGACGAGATCCGCGCGACCGGCGCACGCTTCGCGGATACCGCGCGGCTCTATCAGGCGATGGGCACGCCGCCGGTCGACCCGGCCGGCAAAGCCGGCAAGGCTGAAAACGCTGAAAAGGCTGGAAAGGCCGACCCGGCCGGCGACATCGGCAACGCGGCTCGAATCGTCCCCACCGCCCAGGCGCGCGCGGCCACGCCCGACGCGCCGCCGTCACCGCAATGACCGCAATAGCGCGCCGTTTGCGTCGTGCGCGCGGGACCACCCCCCGCGCGCCGATCCGCGATCTTCCGCTTGACCCTCACGTAGCGTAACGTTCGAGACTCCAGTGTGCGCACCGAACGGAGGACATCATGCGGCTGAAAGTGGGAGAACTGGCGAAACGCAGCGGCCTGACCGTCCGCACGCTTCATCACTATCACGCGATCGGTCTCCTGACGCCTTCGGCGCGTGCCGACAACGGCTACCGGCTGTACGACCGCGACGACATCGCCCGGCTCCACCAGATCCAGGCCCTGCGTCGCTTCGGACTGTCGCTCGCCGAAATCGGCGACTACCTGAACCGGCCCGGCACCCCGCTCGTCGCGCTCGTCGCGAGGCAGATTGCGTCGCTCGACCACCAGCTCGCGCAGACCGCGCAGCTGCGCGAGCGGCTCGTGCACCTGCACGCGCAGCTCGCCGCGGGCACGGAGCCGGAGCTGGCCGATTGGCTCACCACACTGGAGTTGATGACCGTGTACGACAAATACTTTTCCGAGGAAGAACTCGCGCGCCTGCCGATGTATCGCAAGAGCCAGGCCGGCGATGCGGAATGGACGGCGCTCGTCGCCGACGTGCGTGCGCTGCACGACGCGGGCGTGCCGCCGGAGGACGAGCGCGCTCGCGCGCTTGCCGGCCGCTGGATGGCGTTGCTCGTGCGCGACACGAACAACGATCCGCGGCTGCTGGCGAAGCTCAACCTGATGCACGAGCGCGAACCGTCGATGCAGTCGAAACTCGGCATCTCGACCGTGCTGCGCGACTATGTGCTGCGCGCGTCCGCGGAAACGAAGATGCGGATCTTCGAGAAGTATCTCGCGCCGGACGAGATCCGCTTCATGCGGGCGCACTTCGGTGAACGCTCGATGGAATGGCCGCAACTGATGGGCGACGTGCGCGACGCGATCGATGCGGGCGCGCAGCCCGATTCGCCGGAAGGCCGCGCGCTCGCGCAACGCTGGCTCGACCTGTTCCGCAGCTACGCGGGCGACGACCCGGCCACGCACGCGAAATTCCGCATCGCGATGATGACCGAGCCGGCGCTGACGAACGACTCATGGGTCGACGACACGCTGCTCGGCTTCATGCGCGAGGCGATGGCGCAGCTTGCGCCGGCGCGTTGAGCGCATGACGGCCAGGCGGCGCGTGACCGTTGCGCGCGCCGCCCGCCACCTTCGCTCACCGGTCGCGCACCCCGAGCCCGAGCGCCTTCATCCGCCGGTACAGCGTGCGCTCGCTCATCCCGACGTGCTCGGCCAGTTGCTTGCGCGTACCGTCGAACGTGCCCGCAAGCCGCACGAGCTCCGCGTCCGACACGCCGCGCGCGTCCGCCGCACGCGCCGGTGGCGTCGCCGACGCCGCGACCAGCTCGGCCGGCAGATGCTCGACGCGAATCGTGCCGTCGTCCGCGAACAGGCACGCGCGCTCGAGCACGTTGCGCAGCTCGCGGATGTTGCCCGGCCATGCATACGCGTCGAGGCACGCGCGCGCGCGCTCGGTCAGCACGAACGGCCGGGCCGCGAACGGCCGCGCGCTCGCGTCGCCCGTGCCGGCGCGCGCGTTCGCGATGCGCCGCAGGATCGACTCGGCCAGCAGCGCGACGTCGCCACGCCGCTCGCGCAGCGCAGGCAGCGGAATCGGGAACGCGTTGATCCGGTAGTACAGGTCCTGGCGGAACCGGCCGTCGTCGATCATCTCGCGCAGCGGCTTGTGGGTCGCCGCGACGAGCCGGAAATCCGCGCGCAGCGCCTCGACGCCGCCGACGCGCCGGAACGTCCCCGACTCGATCAGCCGCAGCAGCTTCACCTGCATCGGCAGCGGCACGTCGCCGATCTCGTCGAGAAACAGCGTGCCGCCCTGCGCGGTCTCGACGAGGCCCGGCTTGCGCTGGTTCGCGCCGGTAAACGCGCCCTTCTCGTAGCCGAACAGTTCGCTCTCGAACAGCGTCTCGGCGATGCCCGAACAGTCGACCACCACGAACGGCCCCATCGCACGCTCGCTCGCCTCGTGCAGCGCCCGCGCGAACAGTTCCTTGCCGGTACCCGATTCGCCGAGCAGCAGCACGGGCAGCATCGACGGCGCGACGCGCTGCAGCGCGCCGAGCGCCGCATTGAACGCGTCGGCGCCGCCGACGAGCCCTTCCGCGCTCGGCTGCGCCGACGCGCTGCGCACCGTCGTCAGCCGCTCGACGTAGGCGATCACGTCGCCGCGCGCATCGAAGATCGGCCGCAACTCCACGTCGACGTGCTCGGGGCCGCGCGGCGTATGGTGAATGTGCAGCACGCGGTTCAGGCTGCGCGACTCGCGCGCCTGCTTCATCGGGCAATGCTCGCCCGCCTGGTCGCACGGCACGTCGTAATGATGCGAAACCTGGAAGCAGTGCCGGCCGACGTGCTCGACGCCCGCCACGCCGAACTGGCGCCGATACGCATCGTTCGCGGCGAGGATGCGGTAGTCGGGATCGACGACGATCATCGGCTGCGGATCCTGTTCCAGATACGCGACGAGCGCGCGCACGTCGGGCATGACGTCGCGCGACGGCGCGGGAACGATCGGAATGGTGTCGTGCGGATTCATCGGGAGGCTCGGAAACGGATGGGCGGACGGACTGCCAAGTGGGCTGCCAATTCTGCCACGACACTGCCAGATATGGCAGTCGTCATCGACGGCACCCCGTCGCCGGTGCCCGCGACACACCGCGGCCCCGCCAAAAATCCGAACCGAATCAATCACCTGCCACATCATCCGGCAGCGCGGCGCGAATTGGCACGCTTCTTGAACATGGGATGCCCGATTGCAGACGCAGAACCCGATCGAGGACATCCCGTGAGCCATGCCCCCCAGCTGTCGGTCGAAGGCTTTTTCGACCCGGCGACCCACACCGTCAGCTATCTGCTGCTCGACACCGAAAGCCGCGCATGCGCGCTGATCGACAGCGTGCTCGACTACGACCCGAAATCCGGCCGCACGCACACCGCCAGCGCCGACCGGCTGATCGCGCGCGTCGCCGAACTCGGCGCGACCGTCCACTGGCTGCTGGAAACGCACGTGCATGCCGACCATCTGTCGGCCGCGCCGTACCTGAAGGCGCATGTCGGCGGACAGATCGCGATCGGCTCGCACGTGCGCCGCGTGCAGCACGTATTCGGCACGCTGTTCAATGCCGGCCCCGGCTTCGCGCAGGACGGCCGCCAGTTCGACCGCCTGCTCGACGACGGCGACACGCTCGCGCTCGGCGCGCTGACGATCCGCGCGCTGCACACGCCGGGCCATACGCCCGCGTGCCTGACCTACTGCGTCGACGACGCGACGCAGCGCGCGGCGTTCGTCGGCGACACGCTGTTCATGCCCGACTACGGCACCGCCCGCTGCGACTTCCCGGGCGGCGACGCGCGCACGCTGTACCGTTCGATCGCGCGCGTGCTCGCCCTGCCGCCCGACACGCGCCTGTATCTGTGCCACGACTACCAGCCGGGCGGCCGCGACGTGCAATTCGTGACGACGGTGGCCGAACAGCGTCGCGCGAACGTGCACGTGAAGGACGGCGTGACCGAGGACGATTTCGTCGCCATGCGCACCGCGCGCGACGCGACGCTCGACATGCCCGTGCTGATGCTGCCGTCGGTGCAGGTCAACATGCGGGCCGGCCACCTGCCCGAGCCCGAAAACAATGGCGTGCGCTACCTGAAGATCCCGCTCGACGCGATCTGAGCCGCCGCCCCGACCGGAGAATCCCGACATGACCATCCGCCCGCTGACCGACCTGCTGTCGGTCTCGCCCCAGATCGCCGCGACCGACCTGCCCGCACTGCACGCGGCCGGCATCCGCACGATCGTCTGCAACCGCCCGGACGGCGAAGGCGCCGACCAGCCGACCGTCGCCGAGATCCGCGCCGCCGCCGCGCCGCTCGGCATCGCCGTGCACTACCTGCCCGTCGACACCGGCAAGGTCACCGACGACCAGGCCGCGCAGTTCGGCACGCTCGTCGCGTCGCTCGCCGGCCCGGTACTCGCGTACTGCCGCAGCGGCACGCGTTCGGCGACGCTGTGGGCGCTGTCGCAGGCAGGCCGGCGTCCTGCCGGCGACATCGTCGCGATCGCCGCCACGGCCGGCTACGACCTCGGCGCGCTCGCACCGCGTCTCATGCGAGATCTCGCGCAAGACGGCCGCCAGGCCGCGCCGGCCGTGGACGCGCGGCACGACATCGTGATCGTCGGCGCGGGTGCGGCCGGCGTCGCGGTCGCGTCGAGCCTGCTGGCACGCGACGCATCGCTCGATATCGCGGTGATCGACCCGGCCGATACGCACTACTACCAGCCGGGCTGGACGATGGTCGGCGCGGGCGTGTTCCGGCCCGACACGACCGCGCGCCCGATCGTCGACCTGCTGCCGCGCGGCGTGAAATGGATCCGGGCCGCCGTCGCCGGCTTCGAGCCCGACACGCACACGGTGGTGCTCGACGGCTGCCGGCGCATCGGCTACCTCAAGCTGGTCGTGTGCCCGGGCCTCAAGCTCGACTGGCACGCGATCGACGGCCTCGCTCAAACGCTCGGCCGCAACGGCGTCACGTCGAACTATCGCTACGATCTCGCGCCGCACACGTGGGAACTGGTGCAGGCGTTCCGCGGCGGCAATGCGCTGTTCACGCAGCCGCCGATGCCGATCAAGTGCGCGGGCGCCCCGCAAAAGGCGATGTACCTGTCGTGCGATCACTGGCGGCGCGCGGGCCGCCTCGGTGCCGCGAACGTCGAGTTCCTGAACGCGGGCGGCGCGCTGTTCGGGGTCGCCGACTACGTGCCCGCGCTGATGGAGTACGTGAAACGCTACGACATCGCGCTGTCGTTCGGCCACAACCTCGTCGCGATCGACGGGCAGGCGCGGCGCGCGACGTTCAAGCGCGCGCTGCCCGACGGCGGCACGGAAACCGTCGAGCGCCCGTTCGACATGATCCACGTCGTGCCGCCGCAGAAGGCGCCCGATTTCGTGCGCGCGAGCCCGCTCGCCGACGCGGCCGGCTGGATCGACGTCGATCCGACGACGCTGCGGCACAAGCAGTTCGCGGACATCTTCGCGCTCGGCGACGTCACCAACACGACCAATGCGAAAACCGCCGCCGCGGCCCGCAAGCAGGCGCCCGTGGTCGCGCACAACGTGCTCGCGTCGCTGGGCCGCGCGCGCGGCGACGCCGCGTACGACGGCTACGGCTCGTGCCCGCTCACCGTCGAGCGCGGCAAGATCGTGCTCGCGGAATTCCTGTACGGCGGCAAGGTCGCGCCGACCTTCCCCGCGTGGCTGATCGACGGCCGGCGCCCGTCGCGGCTCGCGTGGCTGCTCAAGGAGCGCGTGCTGCCGCCGCTCTACTGGAAGGCGATGCTCAAGGGCCGCGAATGGCTCGCGAAGCCCGCGATCGCACGTTGACCGGAATCCGATGACACCATGCTGATTTCCCTCGTACTCGGCAGTCTCGTCGGCGCCGTGCTCGGCCTCACCGGCGCGGGCGGCGGCATTCTCGCGGTGCCCGCGCTCGTCGTCGGGATGGGCTGGCCGATGCAGCAGGCCACGCCCGTCGCGCTCGTCGCGGTCGCGGGCAGCGCCGCGCTCGGCGCGCTCGAAGGGTTTCGCCGCGGGCTCGTGCGCTATCGCGCGGCGTTGCTGATGGCCGTCGCCGGCGTGCCGCTCACGACGCTCGGCGTCAAGCTCGCGCACGTGCTGCCGCAACGCGTGCTGCTGGCGCTGTTCGCGCTGACGATGCTGGTCGTCGCGGGCCGCCTGCTGCGGCAGGCGCTGCGTCATGCGCCCGGCGACGCGGACGCGTCGCCGCTGTGCGTCGGCCGCGTGAATCCCGACACGGGCCGGCTCGTCTGGTCGTGGCCGGTCGGGCTCGCGCTCGCGTCGACCGGCGCGGTGACGGGGCTGATGACGGGCTTGCTCGGTGTCGGCGGCGGTTTCGTGATCGTGCCGATGCTGCGCAAGTTCACGAACGTGTCGATGCACGGCGTGGTCGCGACGTCGCTGATGGTGATCGCGCTGGTCGGCACCGGCGGCGTGTTCGCGACGCTCGTGTCGGGCACGCGCGCGCCGCTCGACATGACGCTGTGGTTCACGGTCGCGACGGCAATCGGGATGGCGATCGGCCGCAGCGCGTCCCGGCACCTGTCCGCGCGGCACGTGCAGGCCGGCTTCGCTGCCGTGCTCGTGTGCGTGGCGCTCGGGTTGCTCGCGAAGGCGGCGTTCGGCGCATAAGCCGCACGCGGCTCGCATGCCAAACAAAACGCCCGGGCCGACTCGTCGTCGGCACCGGGCGTTATTCGTTGCGTCGGCAACCCGTGCGCGAGCGCGTGAGCACGTCAGGTCGCGAACGCGGCCATCCGCTTGCGTTCCTGGCGCAGCATCACGAAGTTAGCGATCACGACGCCCGCCGTCACCGCGACGATGAACAGCGTCGCGAGCGCATTCATCTCCGGGTTCAGGCCGAGGCGCACGCGCGAGAACACGACGAGCGGCAGCGTCGTCGAGCCGGGGCCCGACAGGAACGCCGACAGCACGAGGTCGTCGATCGACAGCGTGAACGACAGCAGCCAGCCCGCGATCAGCGCCTGCGAGATCAACGGCAGCGTGATCGTGAAGAACACCTTCAGCGGCGTCGCGCCGAGATCGAGCGCCGCTTCCTCGAGCGACGGGTTCAACTCGCGCACGCGCGACTGCACGATGATCGCGACGTACGAGATGCACAGCATCACGTGGCCCAGCCAGATCGTGAACACGCCGCGCTCGGCGGGCCAGCCGATCCACTTCGCGAGCTCGATGAACAGCAGCAGTAGCGAGATCCCCTGGATCACCTCGGGGATCACCAGCGGCGCGTTGATCATCCCGCTGAACAGCGCAAAGCCGCGAAAGCGCCCCATCCGCGCGAGCACGAAGCCGGCCCACGTGCCGATGAACACCGACGCGAACGCGGTCAGCACGCCGATCTTCAACGACAGCCACGCGGCCGTCAGCAGCTCGTCGTCCTCCGCGAGCGTCGAGTACCAGCGGAACGAGAAGCCCGACCACACGGTGACGAGCTTCGACTCGTTGAACGAATAGACGATCAGGCTGATGATCGGGATGTACAGGAACGCGAAGCCGGCGAACAGCGCCGCGAACTGCAGGTAACGATTCGGCTTCATCGACGGCGGCCCTCCTGCTCCTTCGCCTGGAAGTGCTGGAACATCGCCATCGGCACGAGCAGCAGCAGCACCATCGCACAGGTCACGGCCGACGCCATCGGCCAGTCTGCGTTGTTGAAGAACTCGTTCCACATCACGCGGCCGATCATCAGCGTGTTCGCGCCGCCGAGCAGTTCCGGAATCACGTACTCGCCGACCGCCGGAATGAACACCAGCAGGCAGCCCGCGATGATCCCGTTCTTCGACAGCGGCAGCGTGATCTGCACGAACGCCTTCCACGGCTTCGCACCGAGATCGTACGCGGCTTCGAGCAGGCGCAGGTCCATCTTCACGAGATGCGCGTACAGCGGCATCACGAGGAACGGCAGGTACGAATACACCATCCCGATGTACACCGCGTAGTTCGTGCGGTACAGCTCGATCGGCGTATGGGTCAGGCCGATCCACATCAGGAAGTTGTTCAGGAGCCCGTTGTTCTTCAGGATCCCGATCCACGCGTACACGCGGATCAGGAACGACGTCCAGAACGGCAGCATCACGCCCATCATCAGCAGGTTGCGGGTCGCCGGGTTCGAACGCGCGATGTAGTACGCCATCGGATAACCGATCAGCAGGCACAGCAGCGTCGTGATCGCCGCGACCACCACCGAATTCACGTAGGTCGCGAAATACAGGCTGTCGGTGAGCAGGAACGCGTAGTGCGACAGGTTCAGCGCGATGTGCACCACGCCGTCCGCATACGACGCGAGTTCCGTATACGGCGGGATGCCGAGCTGCAGCTCCGCGAAGCTGATCTTCACGACCAGCACGAACGGCACCAGGAAGAACAGCACGAGCCACGTGTACGGCCCCGCGACGACCGCCGAGCCGCCGGTCAGGTTGAAGCGTCGCACGGGCCATGCGAGCAGGGACTTGAGCGTGCTCATGACGTCAGCACCACGCCGGCCGTCGCGCTCCAGCGCACGTAGATCTCGTCGCCGAGCGCCGGCGTCTCGAGCTCGGAAATCGCGAGGCTCGACACGTTCGCGATCACCGTCTTGCCCGCGTCGAGCTTCACGTGATACAGCGAGTAGCCGCCCATGTACGCGACGTTGGTGATCTTCCCGTGCGCCCAGTTGAACGCGCCTTCGGGCGGCTTGCGGGTGAGCGCGATCCGCTCGGGGCGCACCGACACCGTGACCGGCATCCCGAGCGGGCCCGTGATCCCGTGGCTCACGTACAGCCGGCTCGGCAGCTCCGGCGATTCGATGTACACGTAATCGGGTTCGTCCTCGACGGTGACGCCTTCGAACAGGTTGGTCGAGCCGATGAACTCGGCCGAGAAGCGGCTGTTCGGATATTCGTAGACTTCGTTCGGCGAGCCGATCTGCACGATCTGCCCTTCGCTCATCACGGCGAGCCGGTTCGCCATCGTCATCGCCTCTTCCTGGTCGTGCGTGACCATGATGCAGGTGACGCCGACCTTGTTCAGGATGTTGACGAGCTCGATCTGCGTGCGCTGGCGGATCTGCTTGTCGAGCGCCGACATCGGCTCGTCGAGCAGCAGCACCTTCGGGCGCTTGACGAGCGAACGCGCGAGCGCGACGCGCTGCTGCTGGCCGCCCGACAGCTGGTGCGGCTTGCGCTTCGCGTACTTGCTCATCTGCACGAGCTCGAGCGCCGCGGCGACGCGCTCCTTCAGCTCCGCCTTCGGCGTGCCTTCCTGCTTCAGGCCGTAGGCGACGTTCGATTCGACCGACATGTGCGGGAACAGCGCATACGACTGGAACATCATGTTCACGGGCCGCTTGTACGGCGGCATCTGTGCGAGGTCCTCGCCGTCGATCAGGATCTTGCCCGACGTGACCGTCTCGAGGCCCGCCAGCATGCGCAGCAGCGTCGACTTTCCGGAACCCGAGCTGCCGAGCAGCGCGAACAGCTCGCCCTGGCGCACCGTCAGGTTCACGTTGCGAACCACTTCGGTGTCGCCGAATTTCTTGACGACGTCGACGATCTGGACAAAATTCTCGGCGCGCGTATCGGCGCCGGACGAAGGAACGAAGGACGGTGCGCCCGCGACCGGCGCACCCGACTGGCTATTCATGATGTGCTGCTTCTCTCCTGCGTTTGACGAACAAAGCCCCCGGGGACACCAGGGGCTTCATGACTGCTGGCTGACTCCGGCTCGCTTCAGCGGCCCGATTTCAGCTCGGTCCACAGACGCGTCTGCAGACGCTGGATTTCAGGCGGCAGCGGCTTGAGCAGGAACAGCGTCTTCACGACGTCGGCCGGCGGATAGACGGCCGGGTCGTTCGCGACGTCGGGCCGCACGTACTTGCGCGACTCGGCGTTCGCGCTCGGGTAGTACACGGCGTTCGTGATCGCCGCGTGCACCTTCGGATCCTCGATGTAGTTGATCCACTGCAGCGCGGCGTCCTTGTTCTTCGCGTCCTTCGGGATCGCCATCACGTCGAACCACACCGGCGCGCCGCCCTTCGGAATGTAGTACTCGACCTTGTACGGCTTCTTCGCCTCGATCGCGCGATGCTTCGCGATCACGACGTCGCCCGACCAGCCGAACGCGAAGCAGATGTCGCCGCCGACCAGATCGTTGATGTAGCCCGACGAGTTGAACTGCGTGATGTACGGGCGGATCTTCTTCAGCACCTCCATCGCGGCCTTGTAGTCGGCCGGGTTCGTGCTCATCGGATCCTTGCCGATGTAGTGCAGCGCCGCCGCGAACATCTGGTCCGGCGCGTCGAGCACCGACACGCCGCAGGTCTTCAGCTTCGAGATGTTTTCCGGCTTGAACAGGATGTCCCAGTTGTCGAGCGGGACCTTGCCGAGCGCCTGCTGCGCCTTCGTCAGGTTGTATGCGAGACCGGTCGTGCCGTACGCCCAGGGCACCGAGTACTTGTTGCCCGGGTCCGCGCCGGCGACGAGCGCCATCAGTTGCGGATCGAGGTACTTGAGGTTCGGCAGCTTCGACTTGTCGAGCGGCGTGAAGATGCCGGCGGCGATCTGCTTGCCCGCGTAGTTGCTGGTCGGCACGACGATGTCGTAGCCCGAGCTGCCCGTCAGCAGCTTCGCCTGCAGCGTGTCGTCGCTGTCGTAATTGTCGTAGCGGACCTTGATGCCCGCCTGCTTCTCGAAGTTCGGGATCGTGTCCTTCGCAATGTAGTCCGACCAGTTATAGACATTGAGCTGCGTATCCTTCGCCGCCGCCGCCGATGCACCCACGCACAGCGCGAGCGCTGCGAACCGGCCCACTACGTTTGCTTTCATCCCGTTCTCCCTCCGGCCGGACCGCTTGTCCGGCTGCCGTCTGCCTCGTCATGGCGGCGCGTTCCGGCACGCCGCCCCTCGAAAACCCCGAACGCTACCACCATTCGCGCTCCGTCACAAAAAAATCATGCCCGTGTCGCGCAAACGGAACAGATTCCCGCCGCCAGCCGCTCGGGCGGCCCGCGCAGCGGGGCGTTCCGGGGGAATTCTATCGGGTAATCGGCGTCTGTCCATCGGGAAAAGAAAGCGGTGGCGAAACCGCGTGCCGCATGCAGCACAAGCGGCCCGCACGACGCGCGGTGCATGCGGCCGTTTCACCGGTGAAATCGCGACGCGCTGCGACACGCGCCACGCGCCGCGCGCCGTGCCCGGCCCTGTCCGGCACGGCGGGCCAGCCGTCGCCGACGGCGATCCGGCCATCGTCCAACCGTTCGGCCGACCGGCCGCACCGTCACGGCAACGCGACCGTACGGCACGCTAGCGGCGTCCGCCGGCCGCCCCGTTCCGATGCATTAAAATGACGCCCTGACGATTTCACTGCGCGAACCCTCCCGATGGCCTCCAATCTCCACGACCTGCCCGACAGCCCCTGCATCGGCGTGTGCTCGACCCTCTTCGACGAAGTCTGCAAGGGCTGCGGCCGCACGGCCGGCGAAGTGTCGAACTGGGTGTTCCTGAGCGACGACGAGAAGCGGGCGGTGTGGGAGCGCATTACGCGCGAAGGCACCGCGATGCGCTTCCAGTACGACAAGCTGTAAGCCGGCCGCACAAAAAAAGAGCGGCATGCCGACTGCCATGCCGCCAACCCCAACTCTGTTCTTGTCCGCGAACCGTTAGAACTTCATCCCGACGCCCACGCCGACGATCAGCGGATCGATGTGCAGCGTGCCGATGCCCTTGTCGCCGAGCGTCGCATCGGTGCTCATCCAGATCTTCTTCACGTCGACGTTCATGAACACCTTCTTCGTCAACTGCACGTCGACGCCGAACTGCAGCGCCGGACCGAAGCTGCTCTTGTTGATCGACACGCCTTCCCCGCCGACGTTGAGCCCGTTGTTGTAGAAGTACGTGTAGTTCAGGCCCGCGCCGACGTACGGACGCACCTTGCCGGCATGGTTGAAGTGGTACTGCAGCAGCAGCGTCGGCGGCAGCACGCCCACGCCGCCCAGGTTGCCGAGGCTCGAGGTCATCTGGTGCCGCGACGTGCCGAGGATCAGCTCCACGCCGAGGTAGTCGCGGATCATGTAGGTGAAGTCGAGTTCCGGCACGATCGCGTTGTTCACGCCGGTATTGATCGCGCCGAGCGTGTCGCTCGCGCGCTCGTTCGGCTGGATGCTGATCGCGCGCAGGCGGACCAGTACGTCACCCTGGTTGATCCCGTCGCCCGGCGACGCCGCGTGCGACAGCGTGGGCATCGTGACCAGACTCGCCGCGACGGCGGCAGCGGTGACACATGTTCGAATCGTTTTATGCATGGTAAAGACCCCTGAAGAATGCATTCCATTTTCCTCGTAGGGTCTTTTCGTCGTTTTGATATCCGTCAAGCCAGCGTAAACCTCGGACGGTTTGTCGCAGTCGCCGCGGCACGGCCCGTCAGCAGCAGGTCGAGCAGATCGCGCACGCTGCGGATCGCGTTGCCGAACGGCAGCGCTTCGCGGCCGCGGAAGAACAGGCCGTTCGCGACGTCGCCCCGCAACGCGGCCGCGAGCCGCGTGTCGATGCAGAAATGGCCGAACTTTTCGATGCCGTCGCGCAGCCCGCGGACGCTCAGGCACTCGAGCGCGGTCGGGCAGCGCTGCCTGAACGCGCCGAGCTTGTCGCGAATGCGCGTTTCGTTGCGCAGGTAACGATCGAGCCACGGTGTCTTCACCGCGCGCGCCGGCAGCCCCGTCACGCTGACGAATTCGACGATGTCGTCGGGCAGCGCGTCGGCCAGTACGCGCTTGAAGTTCGGATGCGCGTCACCTTCCTCCGTCACCGCGAACGGCGTTCCGACCTGCACGCCGTTCGCGCCGGCCGCGAGCGCCGCACGCACCGAGTCGTGACTGTTGATCCCGCCCGCGACGATCAGCGGGATCGTGTCGCGCGCCAGGCCGAGCGACGCCATCACCTGCGCGGCCTCGTCGAGCACGCGCGCGAAATCGAAGCGCGCATCGTGCATGTCGTCGATCTGCGTGACCCCGAGGTGGCCGCCCGCATGCGCGGGATGCTCGATCACGATCGCATCCGGCAAGCGCCCCTTCGTCATCCACTTCTTCAGCACCAGCGCGATCCCGCGGCTGTCCGACAGGATCGGGATCAGCGCGATGTCGCGTCCCTGCGTGAGATCGGGCAGATCGAGCGGCAGGCCCGCGCCCATCACGATCGCGTCCGCGCCTTCGTCGCACGCGACGCGCACGTAGTCCGCATGCGCGCGCACCGCCTTCATCACGTTGACCGCAATCATCCCGCGGCCTTCGCCGTAGGTCTTCGCGAGGCGAATCTCGCGCGCGAGCGCGTCGAGGTTCGCGGCCTCGAGCGTCGCGCGGTCGGGATTCGCACGACAGCGCGCGAGCAGGTCCGCGTGGTGGTGACGCAGGTCGATGCTCGCGATCGTGCCGAGCGCGCCTTCGCGCGCGACGCTGCCCGCGAGGCGGTGCGCGGAGATGCCGACGCCCATGCCGCCCTGCACCACGGGCAGCAACGCGCGGCCGCGAATCGTGAGCGGCGGGAAGGAAGTGCGTGCGGTCATCTGAACCTCGTCGAAACATCGGAAATCGGAAACGCGATGATCGACGATCCACCGACGCGCATCTTGACGGCCGTCAATAAAAAAACGGCACGCGAGCGTGCCGTTTCGGGTCAGGCGGGGTGAGACGCTCAGGCCGGATTCGCCGGCTTGAGCTGCATCGACTTGTATTCGAGATACTCTTCGAGCCCGTACACACCGTTCTCGCGGCCGTGCCCCGACTGCTTGTAGCCGCCGAACGGCGCGGCGCTGTTCCACGTGCCTCCGTTGATGTCGACCTGCCCCGTGCGGATGCGGCGCGCGACGCGCATCGCGCGTTCGTCGCTGCCCGCCCACACCGCGCCGCCGAGCCCATAAGGCGAATCGTTCGCGATGCGCACGGCTTCGTCTTCGTCGCGATACGTGATGATCGACAGCACCGGCCCGAAGATTTCTTCCTGCGCGATCGTCGATTTCGGATCGACGCGGCCGAACACCGTCGGCTTCACGAAGAAGCCCTTCGCGAGCCCTTCCGGCAGGCCCGTGCCGCCCGTCACGAGTTCCGCGCCGTCGTCGATCCCGCGCTGGATGTAGGCCTGCACGCGCTGCTGCTGCGCGGCCGATGCGAGTGCGCCGAGGCGCGTCGTTTCCTGGCGCGGGTCGCCCGCGACATACGCTTCGGCCGCCGCCTTCGCGAGCGCGCGCGCCTCGTCGTAGCGCGCTTCCGGCACCAGCATCCGCGTGTGCGCCGAACAGGTCTGGCCCGCGTTCAGGTAGCACGCGTTGACCGTGCCCTTCACCGCCGTCGCGAAATCGGCATCGTCGAGAATCACCGACGCCGACTTGCCGCCCAGTTCGAGCGCGACGCGTTTCACGCCCGCGGCCGCGAGTTCGGCCACGCGCTTGCCGGCGCGCGTCGAACCCGTGAACGACACCATGTCGACGTCCGGATCGGTCGCCAGCACCTCGCCGACGACCGGGCCGTAACCGCATACGAGGTTGAACACGCCCGGCGGCAGGCCCGCTTCGTGAATCGCCTCCGCGAGCATGAACGCGTTGAGCGGCGCGACTTCGGATGGCTTCAGGACGACCGTGCAGCCGGCCGCGAGCGCCGGCGCGACCTTCAGCGTGACCTGGTTGAGCGGGTAGTTCCACGGCGTGATCGCCGCGACGACGCCGACCGGCTCGCGCACCACCAGCGAGTTGCCGACCGTCGCCTCGAATTCGAACGATTCGGCGAGTTTCGCGTATGCCTTCCAGTTGTAGATCGGGCCGCCGACCTGGATCGCACGCGACAGCTTGATCGGCATCCCGACTTCGCCGGTGATCGACTGCGCGAGTTCCTCGCTGCGCGCCTGCAGACGCTCGACGATCTTGCGCAGGTAGCCCGCGCGCGTCGCGGCCGGCGTCGCGGCCCACGCGTCGAACGCCGCGCGCGCCGCGCGGATCGCGTCCTGCGCGTCCGAGGCCGTGCCCTCCGGAATCCGGCCGATCACGGCCTCGGTGCCCGAGTCGATCACGTCGATCGTGCCCGTTCCAGCCGGCTTGCGCCATGCACCGCCGATGTAGAACTGGTTGTAGATTTTCATCGCTTCCTGTCTCCCGGAAAACGGCCATTCTAACGAGTGTGGCGCGGCCCGGCGATGACGTCGGACCAGACCGCGAGCGCCGCCGAACGGTCCGCACGGGCGCCGGCGAGCGGGTGCCGAATACCGGACGCCCGCGGCTGCGGCATCCGCGCCACGCCGGCACGCCACGAGGCCGCACGACGTGGCCCGCATCGTGCTATGTTTTTAGTATCGGCGCCGGCCGCTGCAGGCCGCGCCACCCGGAATCGATGCCTTCGTGAGCGCTGCCATGACCGACGCATCCCATATCCTCGGCTCGCAAGATCGCCTGGAGCTGCTGTGCTGGCTCACCTGCGGCAATCTCGGCGCGTTTTACCTGAACGAAACCTGGCCGGACGCATCGTTCCAGGTGCAGGCCGCGCACCGCTGGCTCGACCGCCATCACCGGCAGGCCGACTGGCTCGCGATCGCGAAGCTGGCCGCGCTGGCGCAGGACATCGCCAAGCGGCACGCCGACTTCGTCGACGCGTCGTGGGCGCGCGACGCGGTCGAGGAAATCGTCGATACCGACGATCTCGATTACCGGGCGAAACTCGTGCAATGGGTGTACGAAGACTGCTGCAAGGCGCTTGCCGACAAGCGGCTCGCGGATTGACGCGGCGGCACCGGGCGGCGGGCGGTGCGCGAGGTGATGCGCCTGTTGCGGTCGCGGCGGCTGCCGGCCGGAAACGGCGCCGCCGCGACGAATCGTCATCGAGGGTGCCGCACCCGACCTGACATTTTCCCTTCAATGGCCGTCGTGCCGATCCGGTAACGGCGAACATCTGCCCGGATACGAAAAAACCCGCCAGGCTTGCGCCTGGCGGGCTTCCGGTACATCAGGTCGGGCATGGCCGCCCGGGCAATTACTCCTGCCCCTGACTCGTCAGGAACTCCTCGTAATTCCCGCCGAAGTCGAACAGCGTGCCGTCCGTGCGCACTTCGATGATCCGGTTCGCCAGCCCGCTCACGAATTCGCGGTCGTGCGACACGAAGATCAGCGTGCCTTCGAACTGCTCGAGCGCGATCTGCAGCGACTCGATCGACTCCATGTCCATGTGGTTGGTCGGCTCGTCCATCAGCAGCACGTTGTGGCGGCCGAGCATCAGCTTGCCCCAGATCATGCGGCCCTTCTCGCCGCCCGACAGCACCTTCACCGACTTCTTGATGTCGTCCGACGAGAACAGCAGGCGGCCCAGCGTGCCGCGCACCATCGTTTCGTCGTCGCCGTCCTTGCGGTACTGGTCGATCCAGTCCATCAGCGTGATGTCGTTCGGGAACTCCTCGTACGTATCCTGCGGCATGTAGCCGACGTTCGCGTTCTCCGACCACTTCACCGTGCCGTGATCGAGCTGCAGCGCGCCGAGCAGCGAACGCAGCAGCGTCGTCTTGCCCGCGCCGTTCTCGCCGATGATCGCGATGCGCTCGCCCGGCTGCACCGACAGGTTGAAGTTCTGGAAGATCGTGCGCTCGTACTTCTTCGTGATGTCTTCGGCGACCACCGCGACGTTGTGCAGCTTCTTCTCGAACTCGAAGCGGATGAACGGGTTCTGACGCGACGACGGCTTGAATTCCTCGATCTTGATCTTGTCGATCTGCTTCGCGCGGCTCGTTGCCTGGCGGGCCTTCGACTTGTTCGCCGAGAAGCGGCGCACGAAGTCCTGCAGCTCGGCCACGCGCTCCTTCGCGCGCGCGTTCGCCGCGGCCTGGCGCTCGCGCGCCTGCGCCGATGCGAGCATGTAGTCGTCGTAGTTGCCCGGCCAGACCTTCAGCGTGCCGTAGTCCATGTCGGCCATGTGCGTGCACACCGAGTTCAGGAAGTGACGATCGTGCGAGATGATGATCATCGTCGAGTTGTACTCGTTGAGCGTGTGCTCGAGCCAACGGATCGAGTTGATGTCCAGGTTGTTGGTCGGTTCGTCGAGCAGCAGCACGTCCGGCTTCGAGAACAGCGCCTGCGCGAGCAGCACGCGCAACTTCCAGCCCGGCGCGACGTCGGCCATCGTGCCGTTGTGGAACTTCTCCTCGATGCCGATGCCGAGCAGCAGCGCGCCCGCGCGCGCCTCGGCGTCGTAGCCGCCGTATTCGGCGAACTTGCCTTCGAGCTCGGCCGCGTGCATGTAGTCGTCGTCGGTGGCTTCCGGGTTCGCGTAGATCGCGTCGCGCTCGGTCATCGCGGCCCACATTTCGGTGTGGCCCATCATCACGACGTCGAGCACGCGCACGTCTTCGTACGCGAACTGGTCCTGGCGCAGCTTGCCCAGGCGCACGTTCGGCTCCAGCGCGACGTTGCCGGCGCTCGGCTCGAGGTCGCCGCCCAGGATCTTCATGAAGGTCGACTTGCCGCAGCCGTTCGCGCCGATCAGACCATAGCGGTTGCCCTCGCCGAATTTGACCGAGATATTCTCGAACAAGGGCTTCGGCCCGAATTGCATCGTGATGTTGGCAGTAGAAAGCACGGCAGGTCCCGTAAGAGAGAAATCGACGGAAAACCGTGTATTTTAGCAGGTGTCGGAGAAACTGCCGACCGCACTGTTCCGGCCCCGCCAGCCGGGCCGCCGCGCGCGGCGCCGGCGCCTCCCTTCGTGGCCCCTACTTGCCTTCCTTCGCCGCGCGCTTCTGCGCCGCCTTCTCCTTCATTTGCCCGAACAGCTCCGCGCACGGCACGTCGCGGTTGTTGCTCGGCGCGATCAGCGGAACCAGCGCCGCGAACGGGTTGATCAGGCCGAGCCCGACCATCGCGCCGGCGCGCAGCGCGAGCGCGCCCGCGTCGACGCCGACCTTCGGGTTCTTGAACGTGCCCTTCGCATACAGCGGCGAGCGCAGCGAGAAGACCCGGAAACCCTTCGTGTGCGGGTGGATCTTGAGGTCGATCGATTCGTCGCGCAAGTTGACCGGGCCGTCGACGTTGATCAGCGCATCGTCCGTATCGAGCGCGAAAACCCTCGGGTCGAGCATCCCGTCGGTCGCGACGAAGTCGATCGCCGCGCAGTTGATGTTCACGTCGCGGGTGCCGAACAGCTTCTCGTAGACGACGTTCGCGACGTTCAGCCCCGCCGCCTCCATCAGCAGCAGGCTGATGCGGCCATCCGTGATGAGCGCCTTCACTTCGCCGGTCGAGGTACCCGCGAGCGCGGCCGGCGAGTTGCCGGTCGCCGACAGCGACGCGTCGCCGTTGATCTCGCCGAGCGCGGTCTGCATCACCTTCTGCGTCGGGAACAGCTGCTTGAGCCTCAGGTGACGCGCGGACAGCGTGAAGCGGCCCTTGAGCGGCGTGCGGCTGCCGTCCAGATGCGCGGTGGTCGCGAGCGTGCCGCCCGCGACGCCGAACTTCAGCGGCTCGAGCGTCAGCACGCCGTCCTGCAGCAGAACGTGCGTGTACAGGTCGGTAATCGGCAGCTGCGGGCTCTTGATCAGCTTGCGGCCGGTGAACTTCACGTCCGCGTCGATCGCGCTCCAGCGCTCGGTGCGGAACCTCGAAACCGGCAGCACGCGGTCCGGCGGCTGGCGCGTCGTGTCGCCGCGCTTCGCCTTGCTCGCGGCCGTGTCGGCGCCGATCACCGGCGCGAGGTCGGAGAACTGCAGCAGTTTCGACTCGAGCTCGCCCGACAGCTTCGGCCGCGGCTCGCGCTGCGCCCAGGTGAGCGTGCCGCGCAGATCGCTGCCGCCCACGCGGCCGTTGAAGTCCTCGTAGCGGAACGTGCTGGCGCCCTGCTTGATGTTGCCGATCAGCCGCCCTTCGGTCGCATACGGCGGCGTGTCGGGCAGCGTGATGCCGGTAATCTGGTAGAGGTGCGACATCGACGTGCCCTGCAGCCATAACCGCAGGTCGAGCGCCGCGAGATGCATCGGGTCGGTCAGCGTGCCGACGATCGCGAGCCGCGTGTCGCCGGCCTTCACGTCGGCCTGCAGCGGGAACGGCTGCGTCGACTTCTCGATCGCCAGCACGCCGCCCACCTTGCCGGTGCCGCTGATCGGCACGTTCTTGTAGCGGCCGTCGACCTTGAGCCCGAACGCATAGGTCGGGCCGGACGGCTTCGCGGGCGCGGCGGCCGCCGACGCACCGGATGCACCTGACGCACCGCTCGCGCCGGATGCCGGCGCGGCCGTCGATGCAGAGGAAACCGAAGTAGCCGGAGCGGCGCCGGACACTCCCGACGCCGCAACGGCAGACGCCCCGCTCGCCGCCTGCGGCGCCGACGCACCCGATGCGGCTTCCGCATTCGCCTTCGCGCTCAATTGCGCGGCGCCGTGCTTGCCGACGCGCTGGGCCGATGCCGCACGCGACCTCTGTTCCTGTTCCTTCAGCACGTCGCCGAGCGGAATCGGCTGGCCGAGCGTATCGATCGCGACCGTGAGATCGGCCTTCGTGATCGCATCGCGATACGTGACGATGCCCTTCGCGAACCCGAAGCTGTCGAGCCGCACCTTCCACGGCGACGGCTGCGCGGATTGCTTGAACTGGAAGGTCCACGTATTGCGTCCGTCGGCGAGCCGCTCGAGGTCGACTGCGGGATTGACGACATCGATCGACGGAATGACGATTTCGTGCGCGAGGAGCGGCAGGATGGCGAGATCGAAATGCGCGGCATCGACCGTGACGAACCTGGGCCCCTTCGCCCAGTCCGGATTGCCGATCTCGAGTTGCGTGGCCGAGAAGCTCGGCCAGGGTACCCATGCGCGCCAGCCGGTCTCGCCGTCGGGGCGACGCCAGCCGACCTTGAGATCGCCGTTGATCGCAAACGAACGGCCAAGCGCGGTACTCACATGTTCGTTGACCCACGGTTTCGCGCGGTTCCAGTCGAACGTGACGATAAAAATGCCGGCGGCCGCGATGATCAGTGCGACGATGCAGACGATCCATGCAGCCGATTTGCCGATGGCTCGGGCTAGCGTCATGGCGATTCCGTTGTTGTTATGCAGAGTGTGCACGCCATGTCGGGCCACGTGCGTGAATGAACGAAGCACGACACTGGCGGCTTTTCAATCTGTATTATGACGCACGCTCCGACGACGCCTCGGCGCCATTAACGCTTTTTTTCATTTTCGACATGACAGCCCCGACCGGTCTCATCGATGCGCAGCACATCACGCGCCGCGACGCCAGCAGCGGCAAGACTTTGCTGGCGCCGACCGACTTCAGCCTCGCCGCGGGATCGCGAATTGCTATCACCGGACCATCGGGTTCCGGCAAGAGCGTGCTGCTGCGCGCGCTCGCGCTGCTCGATCCGCTCGACGGCGGTCAGATCCTGTGGCGCGGCAAGCGGATCAGGCGCGGCGCGATTCCGCGCTACCGGCGCAGCGTCGCCTACGTGCGCCAGCGACCCGCACAGATGGACGGCACCGTCGAAGCGCAATTGCGCTATCCGTACTCGCTCGCGATCTATCGCGACGCGACGTTCGACCGTGCGCGCGCCGAGGCGCTCGCGGCCCGCGCCGGTCGCGGCGCCGATTTTCTCGACAAGCGCGCGAGCGAACTGTCGGGCGGCGAAGCGCAGATCGCCGCGCTGCTGCGCGTGCTGCAACTCGACCCCGACGTGCTGCTGCTCGACGAGCCGACGTCCGCGCTCGACCCCGACTCCACGCGCGCGATCGAAGCGCTCGTCGGCGCCTGGTTCGACGCGGCGGCCGATGCGCGCGCCTATATGTGGATCTCGCACGATCCGGCGCAGGCCGCACGGATCAGCACGATGCGGCTCGTGATGCAGGCCGGCGTGCTGCACGCCGCGAGCGCGACGGAGGCGGCACGATGAGCCCGGCACTGCAGGATCTGAGTCTCGTCGACGTCGGCATCGCCGCCGCGCTCGTCGCGGTCAACGGCGCGATCTCCGCGGCGCTGTCGCTCGGCCTCGGGCGCAAGCTCGCGCTCGCCGCCGCGCGCACCGTCGTGCAGCTGCTCGCGATCGGCTACGTGCTCGGCTGGGTGTTCGGCCATCCGCACTGGACCGTCGTGCTGCCGCTGACCGCGTTGATGACGCTGATCGCGGGCTTTGCGGGCGCCGGCCGCGGCAAGCGCACGTATCGCGGACAGCGCGTCGACAGCATCGCGTCCATCTGGTTCAGCAGTTGGTTCGTCGCGGCGATCGGGCTGTTCGCCGTGATCCGCATTCATCCGTGGTACACGCCGCAGTATGCGATCCCGATCCTCGGGATGATCCTCGGCAATACGCTCACGGGCGTGTCCCTCGGCGTCGAACGGATGATGGAGGAACTGACGGCACGGCGCGACCGCGTCGAGACCGCGCTCGCGCTCGGCGCGACGCGCTGGGAAGCCGCGCAGGATGCCGCGCGCCAGGCCGTGCGTGCGGGCATGCTGCCGACGCTCAACCAGATGGCCGTCGTCGGTGTCGTGAGCCTGCCGGGGATGATGACCGGCCAGGTGCTGGCCGGCCAGTCGCCGCTGCAGGCCGTGCGCTACCAGATCGTGATCATGTTCCTGATCGCCGCGGCGTCCGCGCTCGGCACGGTCGGCGCGGTGCTGATGACGTATCGCCGGCTGTTCTCCGCCGATCACCGCTTTCTCGCATCGCGGCTCGAGGAACGCGCGCATTGACGCGCGGCGCCGCGACCCGCGCGGCATTGGCGCGGCGTGCGGTCAGCGGGCGCTGCGGCGTTTGCCGAGGGCCTGGCGCAACGCGGCCTTGACGTCGGCATCGGGCGCCAGCCCGTCGACCGACGCGACGAGCCGCACCGCGCGCGGTGTCGTCACATAGGCCTGCGCGCCGACATAACCGCCGCTGCCGGCCGAGCGCGTCGTGACGACGAGCGCCTGCGGCGCACGCGCACCGAGGTCGGCCGTGAAGGCGTCGGCGACGGTGCCGTCACGCGCATGCAGCACGCCGGTTACGTAGTCGTCCGTATCGAAGCCGGGCGCGGCATGCGCGGTCGAATACACGCGCACCGCATAGCTGCCGGTCGAGCACGGTTCGAGTGCGCCGCTCGACACGACGGCGACCTGCTGTCGCGACGGCAGCTCGACTTTCTTCGCGAAGCTGCAATCGTCGGCCGCCTGCGCATGGGTGGCGACGAACGCAGCGGCCGACAGCAGCGCGCGCATGCAATGTTTCATCGGGATGTCGTTCGGGGAAGAGGGAGAAGCCCACGAGGATAGCGCGACATCCGCATCACGTCACGCGCGCCGCGGGGCGAATGGCCGCGCTGTCGGTGCGCGCCGGACACGACGCACATCAAACCTCAAACAACGGAAATACGCGAAGCCGCGCGCCACGAAACCGTCACGCGCGGCACTGCCCGGATCACCGGATACGCATCGCGGTTGGTTGCGCACGCACCGGACGCCTTGCCGGCCCGCGCGCACCGCTCAGCGCTTGATCGACACCGTCACTTTCGTGCCGTCGCTCATCGAGACGGACTTCGAGCCGCCATTGGTCGAAATCGACACCCACTTGACCTGGCTCACCGACACGACATCCGGGCACTGCAGCGACTTGCCGCCCGCGCTCACGTTGCGCGTGCCTTTCGGCGCGGCGGCCTGGAAGCTCATCTGCACGTTCGCGATCCCCTTCGCGTCGACCGACGGCGCGAGCCGCACCTGGGTCTGGCGCACCATCGCGCCGTTCGCGTCGCGCGGCAGGTTGTCGGCGTTCGGGCAACCGTCCGGCATCGCGACCGCGCCGCCCGGCGGCACCGACTTCCAGTTGAAGTCGTCCGTTTCGCCCGAGCGGATCTTGCGGGTCTCCTGCGTATTGCCGAAGGTCTTCGAATCGACCTTGACGGTGTATTCGAGCTGCCCTGTCCCGCCGCCCTTCAGGCTGCCCTTGACCGGCGGCGCCGCGAATACGCTCGCGCTGACGCACGCCGCGGCGAACACGACGGACCACGATGCGGCGACTGACAAGCTGCGTTGGCTCATGCTGACCTCCTTGTAATGCGGCGGCACGCGCGTGCCGCGCGGTTTTCGATGCATGATGCGTTGCCAGTCTACCGCCAAGCGGCATGCAATGCGCCGCAAACGCATCGGGTGTTACCCCGCTTGCGTTCGCGACGCGGCATCCCGTACGCGCGACGCCGGCGCTCGGGAACACGCCGGGCAGACCCAGGTTTTCCGCCCCGAAGGAAGTCCACTTCGGGGATGCCCATCGGCGCCTGGCGCGAAGCGACGCGTCTGCGGCACTCAGAAGCCGCTCAGCACCAGCTTGCCGATCGCGCGCCCGGCTTCGAGCAGCTGATGCGCGCGCCGCACGTTGGCGGCGTTGATCGTGCCGAGCTGTTCGCCGAGCGTCGTGCGCAGCGTGCCGCCGTCGACGAGCCGCGCCACCTCGCTCAGGATCTTGTGCTGCTCGATCATGTCCGGCGTCTCGAACATCGCACGCGTGAACATGAATTCCCAGTGAAACGCGGCGCTCTTCGCCTTCAGTTGCTCGACCGGAATCGGCTTCTCGTTCTCGACGATCGTGCAAATGCCGCCCTGCGGGCGGATTACTTCCGCCGCGGCAGGGAAATGACGGTCCGTGTCGTTGAAGATCAGCACGTAGTCGACGCTCGCGTGGCCGATTTCACGCAGTTGCGCGGGCAGGTCGCCGAAATGATCGACCACGTCGTCCGCGCCGAGCGAGCGCACCCATTCGGCCGACGCCGGCCGCGACGCGGTCGCGATCACGCGCAGCCCGGCGAGCGTCTTCGCGATCTGGATCGCGATCGAACCCACCCCGCCCGCGCCGCCGATGATCAGCACCGACTTGCCCGCGTCGGCGCCCTGCGGCGACACGCGCAGCCGGTCGAACAGCGCCTCCCAGGCGGTCAGCGCGGTGAGCGGCAACGCGGCCGATGCCGCGAAATCGAGCGAGCGCGGCTTGAGCGCGGCGATCCGCTCGTCGACCGCGTGGAATTCGCTGTTCGCGCCGGGCCGCGTGATGCTGCCCGCGTAGAACACCTCGTCGCCCGGCCGGAACAGCGTGACCTCGGCACCGACCGCGACGACCGTGCCGGCCGCATCCCAGCCGAGCACGCGCGGCGTCTCCTCGATCTGCGGTTTCGGCGCGCGCACCTTGGTGTCGACCGGGTTCACGGAGATCGCCTCGACCTTCACGAGCAGGTCGCGCGGGCCCGGCACCGGTTGCGCCAGTTCCACGTCGACGAGCGCCTGCGGGTCGTCGATCGGCAGGTAACGGGTCAGTCCAACGGCTTTCATCACGAAACTCCTTCAGGGAAATCGGGCGGGCCGCGGCGCGGCCCCATGCATGCCATCGTAGGCGCCCCGATCCTTCGAGAAAACCGCTATATTTCCTGAAACATTTTCAGGAATTTCAGAATAATGACGTCCGATCCGATTCCAGCCCCCGACAAGCCGCTCGACCTGCTCGATGTCGGCCTGTTCGTGCGCGCCGCGCTGCTCGCGAACGTGAGCGCGGCCGGGCGCGAGTTCGGCGTATCGGCCGCGGTCGCGAGCGCACGCATCGCGCAGCTGGAGCGCCAGCTCGGCGCGCGGTTGCTGCATCGCACCACGCGCCGCATCAGCCTGACGCAGGACGGCGAAGTCTTCATGGCCCGCGCCGAGGCGCTGCTGTCGGCCGCCGACGCCGCGCGCGCCTCGGTCGGCCACGGCCGCAGCGAGCCGTACGGGCGGCTGAAGGTGTCGATGTCGTCGTCGTTCGGCCGCCAGCACGTCGCGCCCGTGATTCCCGCGTTCCTGCGCCGCTACCCATCCGTGTCGCTCGACCTGCGGCTGTCCGACGAGATCGTCGACCTCGTCGACGACGGCTACGACGTCGCGATCCGCCTCGGCGCGCTGAAGGATTCGACGCTGGTCGCACGCAGGCTCGCCGCGAACCGGCGCGTGCTGTGCTGCTCGCCCGCGTATCTCGCCGAACACGGCACACCGCGCCATCCGGCCGACCTCGCGCAGCACGAATGCGTGATCCTCGGCGACCAGCGCGACTGGTCGTTCGTCACGCCGCAAGGCCCGCTCACCGTGCGGGTCGGCGGCCGGCTCGTCGCGAGCAACGGCGAGGCGATCCGCGAAGCGCTCGTCGACGGCTTCGGCATCGCGATCAAGTCGACCTGGGACGTCGGCCCGCTGCTCGCGAGCGGCGCGCTCGTCACCGTGCTCGACGACTACCCGTTCGCGAACGACGTCGCGATCTGGGCCGTCTATCCGAGCCGCGCGCACGTGCCGCTGAAGACGCTCGCGTTCATCGCGTTCCTGGCCGAACACTTCGGCGATCCGCCTTACTGGGATCGCGACCGGCAATCGCCCGAATGACTCGAATAGCCCGCACCGTCCGCCGAATCGCCGTGTGTGCGGCACCCGGCACGGCGCCCGCGCCGGCTCCCGGCGGCGATCCGGTCGCGCCCGGATACCAACCGGCTACAATGGCGCGTTCGCGACGCAACGGCCCGACGCCGAACGGGGCCCGCGCTCGCAGGCGGCCGCATGCCGGCCGCGCACGCGTTTCGTTCGCTTCCAACCATTCCGTCATGACCCACAACCTCGTCATCCAGAGTCTCGCGCCGTTGTCGGACGCGCATCACAAACCGCTGCTCGCGCTGTCGCGCGGCACCCGCATCGTGCAGACCGACGATCACGCGCTGCGCATCGAAAACGCCAACCCCGCGCAGCGTCTCGACATCGACGCGTACTGCGGCACGCATGCGCTCGACTTCGGCTTCGTCGAAGCCGGCCGCGCGCTGAGCGATTTCGGGCTCGTCGTGATGGACATGGACTCGACGCTGATCACGATCGAATGCATCGACGAGATCGCCGATTTCTGCGGGCTGAAGACGCAGGTCGCCGAGATCACCGAGGCGGCGATGCGCGGCGAGATCCGCGATTTCAACGAAAGCCTCACGCGCCGCGTCGCGCTGCTCGCGGGGCTCGACGCGCAGGCGCTCGAGCGCGTGTACGAGGAACGGCTGCAGCTGTCGCCGGGCGCGGAGACGATGCTCGCCGGCGTGAAGGCCGCGGGCCTGAAGACGCTGCTCGTGTCGGGCGGCTTCACGTTCTTCACCGAGCGCCTGAAGGCGCGCCTCGGCCTCGACTTCGCGCACGCGAACACGCTCGAGATCGTCGACGGCAAGCTGACCGGCAAGGTGCTCGGCGAGATCGTCAACGCCGACGTCAAGGCGCGCCTGCTGCGCGACACCTGCGCATCGCTCGGCATCGAGCCGAGCCGCGCGATCGCGATGGGCGACGGCTCGAACGACCTGAAGATGATGGCCGAAGCCGGGCTGTCGGTCGCGTTCCACGCGAAGCCCGTCGTGCGCGATGCGGCCACCGCCGCATTCGACCACGTCGGCCTCGACGGGCTGCTGCGGCTGTTCTGATTTCCGATCCGCGCAAGCCGCCCATGAAAAACGCCCGCGCGATGTTGCATCGCGCGGGCGTTTTGTTGTTCCGCTCGGGGTTCGGTGCTCAGCCGAGCGTGGATTGCATCGCGCGCTCGATATCCGCGCGCAGGTCGGCTTCGTCTTCGAGACCGACGTAGAAGCGTACCAGCGTGCCGCGATGCGGCCAGTCCGGGCGCATCGACGCCACGTCGTAAGGCATCGCGAGGCTGCACGCGCCGCCCCAGCTCCAGCCGATCGCGAACAGCTCGAGCGCCTCGACGAAACGATCGATCTGCTCGGCACTGTAGCGCTCGTCGAACACCACCGAGAACAGCCCGCCCGCGCCGGTGAAGTCGCGCATGAACGATGCGTGCCCCGGACAGTCCGGCAGTTGCGGATGCAGCACGGCCGCGATCTCCGGACGCGCCTTCAGCCATTGCGCGAGCGCGAGCGCGCTCTTGCTGTGCGCATCGAAGCGCACCTGCATGCTCGGCAGGCTGCGCAGCACGAGCGAGCAGTCGTCGACCGACACGCCGATCCCGCAGCGCATCCGGGCGAGCTTCAGTTGCGCCTGCAGCGCCGCGCTCGCGGTGATCGTCGCGCCCATCAGCACGTCGCTGCCGCCCGATTGATACTTGGTCAGCGCCTGCACCGAGATGTCGACGCCATGCTCGAACGGCTTGAACGCGAGCCCGGCCGAATACGTGTTGTCGATCGCGGTGACGATGCCGCGCGCCTGCGCGACCGCCGTGATCGCACGCACGTCGGGCACTTCCATCGTCACCGAGCCCGGCGCCTCGATCCAGATCAGCCGCGTGTTCGGCTGGATCAGGTCGGCGATGCCGGCGCCGACGAGCGGATCGTAGAAGCGCGCGGTGATGCCGAAATCTTTCGCGAGCCAGTTGCCGAGATCGGCGTTCGGCCCGTAGACGTTGTGCGGGATCAACACGTCGTCGCCCGCCTTCACGATCCCGAAATAGACGTTCATGATCGCCGCGAGACCCGACGGCTGCAGCAGCGCATGCGTGCCGCCTTCGATCTCGGCGAGCCGCTGCGCGAGCGCGAGCGACGTCGGGGTCGCATGCAGCCCGTAGCGCCACTGGTTGTCGTCATGCCAGACCAGCGCGCGCATCGTCGCGAGATCGGGGAACACGACCGTCGACGCACGCTCGACCGGCGGCACGAACGAACGGAAGCCATCCGGGATGTTGTCGTCGGGTTGAACGATGCGGGTCTGGAGTGCGCGCTTCGGAGTGGATGCAGTCATGGCAGGAGGCCCGGAGAAAGGCCGTTCGGTTGCGGAATGAATAGGTGGCTAGGTTAGCCAAAATCGGCGCGGTTGGCCCGGTACAATGCGCGCCGCATGCGCCGAGCCAGCGCGCGCTCAGTCGTCGGTGCGCAGATTGACCACGTTCCCGACCGTCTCGATTTCCTGCACGCGGCCGTCGCGTACCTGCAGCGCCGCGCGCTTGCCCGGCGCCAGGCGCAGCACGACGGGTTGCGGATCCGATTCGTCCGAGTTCATCCGGTCGGCCTTCAGCTCGCCCGTCGCGTCGAAGCGGCCGATCCACACGCCCGTGATGTTCGTGCCGTCGTTCGATTCCTCGATCTCGAGCGTGTCGCCGTCGCGATCGCCGGCGAGCAGCACTACCTCGCCCGTGTCCGCGAACTGGTATTCGCCGTGCACGCCTTCCTCGTCCGTCTTCGGGCCGAGATGCACGACGATCGGCCGATCGCCGAGCGTGCCTTCGTAACGCGGCAGGCGGGCGAATTCCGGATTCGGCCGCAGCGGCCGGGCGGGTGCCGCTTCATCCTGCTGCGCGCCCGACGCGGCAGCCTGTGCCGCGACCACGCCCGGCATCGTGAGGCCCGCCGCCAGCGCGCCGGCCATCACCAGCGCCCGTTGCCATTGCGAATATCGACCCACCTTGTGTTGCTCCTTGCTTCAGATTCGCTCGAAAATCGCGGCGACATGCTGCGCGTCGCCGCTGCACATCGATCGCCACGCGCACGTGGCGACCGCCGATGCGCAGGCGCCGAGCGCGGTACGCACACCGCTCGCCAGCCGTTCACGTCGCCCGTCATCCGGGCGTTCGAGTGAACACGTCGCGTCGCCGGCGTGCGGGAGCCGCGTCAGCCCTGCATCAGGCGTTCCACCGCGTCGCGGCGCGGAATCGGCGCGACCGCGCCGTAGCCGGTCGTCGACAGTGCCGCCGCCGCGTTCGCATAACGCGCGGCCGCGAACGGATCGTCGCCTGCGACGATCCGCGCAACGAACGCACCGCCGAAGCAGTCGCCCGCGCCCGTCGCGTCGACGGCCGCGACCGCGAAGCCCGGCACCACGCGCCGTTCGTTCGGCGTCGCGACATACGCGCCTTCCTTGCCGAGTTTCAGCGCGACGACCCGCGGCCCGTGCTCGAGCATCGCATCGACGATCGCGTCGCGATCGTTCGCACCGGTGAGCGCCGTGACGTCGTCCCAGCTCGGCAGGCAGATGTCCGTCTGGCGCAGCGCTTCGCGCATTACCGCGCGGGCGCGTGGCAGCGGCCACAGCTTCAGGCGCAGGTTCGTGTCGAAGCTGACCTGCGCGCCGTTGCTGCGCGCGTGGTCGATCGCCGCGAACGCGGCGTCGCACGCGGCCGTGCCGATCGCGAGGCTGATGCCCGACAGGTGCACGGCCCGCGCCGCGGCCAGCGCATCGAGCGGCAAGTCGGCCACCGCGTAGCGGCTCGCCGCGGAACCCGCGCGCAGATAGTCGAACTGGTGGCCGTCAGCACCGTGCGTGACGAAATACACGCCGGTCGGCGCCGTGCGGTCGATCCGTACGTACGTCGTATCGACGTGCTCCGCCGCCCACATGTCGGTCAGCAGGCGGCCGAACGGATCGTCGCCGATCGCCGACACGAAGCCCGTCGACGCGCCCTGGCGCGCCGCGGCGATGCAGAAGTTCGACGTGTCGCCGCCGAAGCCTTGCAGGAACTCCGGCCGGCCCGGCTGCGACTGGTTGAATTCGATCATCGCCTCGCCGAGCGCGAGGATCTGCGGCAGTGCGGCGGTCATCGCTTAAACCTCGCCCCACAGGTCGTGGCCGTCCGCGCCCGTGATCTTCACCGACACGAAATCGCCGACCTTGTAGCGCTTCGACGCCTTGGTCGCCGGCTCGACGTAGACGACGCCGTCGATCTCCGGCGCATCGGCCGCCGTGCGGCCGATGCCGCCTTCCTCGCCGACTTCGTCGATCAGCACCTTGAGGGTCTTGCCGACCTTGCGCTGGATGCGCCGCGCCGACACTTCCTCGGCCACTTCCATGAAGCGCGCGCGGCGTTCTTCGCGCACCTCGTCCGGCAGCGCGCCGTCAAGTTCGTTCGCGGTCGCGCCTTCGACCGGCGAATACGCAAAGCAGCCGACGCGATCGAGCTCCGCCTCGCGGATGAAGTCGAGCAGCGTTTCGAACTGTTCTTCCGTCTCGCCGGGGAAGCCGGCGATGAACGTGCTGCGGATCGTCAGGTCCGGGCAGATCTCGCGCCACTTCTGCACGCGCTCGAGCACCTTCTCGGCGTTCGCCGGGCGCTTCATGCGCTTCAGCACGTCCGGATGCGCGTGCTGGAACGGCACGTCGAGATACGGCAGCACATGGCCCTTGAACGGGCCTTCGGCCATCAGCGGAATGACTTCGTCGACGCTCGGATACGGATACACGTAGTGCAGGCGCACCCATGCGCCGTACTGCGCGGCGAGTTCGCCGAGCGCGGCGACCAGGTCGGTCATGCGCGTCTTGATCGGCTTGCCGTTCCAGAAGCCGGTGCGGTACTTCACGTCGACGCCGTATGCGCTCGTGTCCTGCGAGATCACGAGCAGTTCCTTCACGCCGGACTTGAAGAGGTTCTCGGCTTCCAGCATCACTTCGGCGACCGGGCGCGACACGAGGTCGCCGCGCATCGACGGGATGATGCAGAACGTGCAACGGTGGTTGCAGCCTTCGGAAATCTTCAGGTATGCGTAGTGACGCGGCGTGAGCTTGATGCCGGCCGCCGGCACCAGGTCGGTGAACGGGTCGTGCGGCTTCGGCAGGTGCGAATGCACGGCCTGCATCACTTCGCCCACCGCGTGCGGGCCGGTGACGGCGAGCACCTTCGGGTGGACTTCCTCGATCAGGTTCGAGCCGCTCGCGCTCGACTTCGCGCCGAGGCAGCCGGTGACGATCACCTTGCCGTTCTCGGTCAGCGCTTCGCCGATCGCGTCGAGGCTTTCCTGCACGGCTTCGTCGATGAAGCCGCAGGTGTTCACGACAACGAGGTCGGCGCCGTCGTAGGTGCCGGAGATTTCATAACCTTCGGCACGCAGCTGCGTGATGATTTGTTCGGAGTCGACGAGGGCTTTCGGGCAGCCGAGCGACACGAAGCCTACTTTGGGGGACTGGGACATCTGGATGTGTGGGGGCGTGGCGGCAAAAGCGTGAGTTTACAGCTATTTATGGGTCAGCGAGGCAAAAACGGCGGTTGGTGGCGGTGCCGGCGGCCTGCTCGAATGAGCTGGCCGGCGGGCGGCCGACTCCGTCGCGCTTGATGCGTCCCTTTCAGTTCGGGGCGAATGGGGGTGGTCTCCGTCGCCGGCACCAGCGCCAAGGGCCTCGCGGGTGTTCCCTGCGCGTAGCCGGGATTGCCACATGCCGAACACGTCCGCCGTGCGCGGAGGGTCGGATCCATCGAGCCGAGTTGGGCCTAACCCGTTTCGGCCTTCCGTCGTTACCGATGCGGACGCAGTCCCCCCAAGCTCGTCACCGACGGCATCACCGTCGCGTCGACAGCACCAACCTAGGGGCTCCTTGCAGATGGAAAGTCGGCGCCGATCGGCCGCACATCCACTTTCGCCCCGCTTCTCGGCCTGACCACCGTGTTCGGCGGTCATCCTCGACATTCTGTTGGCCACCCACTAACCGACCTAACCATCATGCCCGATCACTACCTTGCCGAAATGAGCCTCGCCCTCCAGATTGCGATAAGCGTCCGGCGCTCGCCAAACGAAAACCCGATTACCGGGCGCAGACGATGCTGCTCGATGGCCCGATTCATTGCTTCGAAACTTGCCCGGCTGCCAGCGTGTACCGAAACGACGGTGAAATCGCGCACGATCATCGTTCAATGCATTCGCGCGCACGCGAACCAGAACCTGATTGACTCCGTGTCCGGGTCGGCCGCCCGCTGAATTTGAAGGAAGTGGCGCTCGCGTATCCGCCACCGGATCCGTTGCATCAATTGATCGACGTGTTCGACGCGCCGCTGTGCTTCGATCAGCCGGTCAACTCGTTCAGCTTCCCTGCTCGTCTGCTGAACCATAAGGTGGTCCGTTCGTATTCCGAGCTGGAAGCCATCATCGACTACTTTCCATTCGATTTCGGTCTGGCAGCGATTCCCGACGCCTGCTATTGCTCACGCACTGCAGCACCGAGGGGGCGCACCCAGCTGCGAAACCGTGGCACAACTGTTCCCTATAAGCACGGCGACACTGCGTCGGCGCCTGCCAACCGAGGACAGCTCGTACGGCGCATTGCGCGCGCTGTTTCCGCCGTCTGCGAACTCTCCAGTGCGATATCGCCGAAGTAGTCCATTTGAGTGAAGATTTGAAATCGTCATTGAGGCAGCCTGTCCGCACGTTCCTGAGTAAAGATGGATACACATCGAAGGAGTAAGCAGATGGGTACGATTGCAGTGACGGGAACCGCTTCCGGCATCGGAGCGGCAACGCAAGCGCGCCTGGTCAGTGAAGGGCATCGAGTCATCAGCGTCGACCGTCACCAGGCCGATGTTGTCTGCGACCTGGGTTCCGAGCCGGGTCGACGGTTCGCCATCGAACGCATCAACGCGCTTTCGGACGGTCGCCTCGACGGCCTGGTGACCTGTGCCGGGGTCGGCGGCTTCCCACATCGTCGTGGCGCGGAAGTCGCCGCGATCAATTACTTCGGCACGGCCGTTCTGTTGTCCGGACTGAGGCCGGCTCTCGCGGCGTCGGGAAATGCGTCGGTCGTCGCCATCAGTTCCAACTCGTCTACGGCCCAACCCGGGTGGCCCGAAGCACTGGCCGCCGCGTGTCTGTCCGGGGATGAAACGCTCGCCTGCACGATGGCCGACACGTTCGGACCCGTATTGACCTATCCCGCGACAAAGGCCGCGATTGCCCGACTTGTCAGGCGTTTGGCGCCAGGGAAGGACTGGATCGGAAGCGGAATCCGATTAAACGCGATTGCACCGGGATTGATCGAGACGGCGCTCACGACTGAAGGTCGTAGCGATCCCGACATCGCACGTCAGCTCGACGCCTTTCCGATACCCGTTGGCCGCCCGGGAACACCTGAAGAAGTCGCCTCGCTCATCGCGTTCTTGCTCGGAACGGAGTCCCGATTCATGTGCGGCTCGGTGATCTGGCTCGACGGTGGTACGGATGCCCTGCTCCGGCCGGACGACTGGCCAGTGCCGATGCAGTTGGCGTGAGCGAGGCTGGCAGATGTGGGCAACGCAATCAAACAGATGCTGCAAACAGTAGGTTGCCAAGCATCGCATATGGTTTTCAGCGTCGCTGAACGAAAAACAGACATCATCAAACAAAATCGCTCAGCTCGAACGCGGATTGCTGACGCTCAGCGCGCGCCACCCCAAAAAGCATCGGATCTGTATACATTTACGATGCCACCCCTCTCAAAATGACCACCACATCACAATAAAACCCAGATCTCATCTCAAAAATATGAGGTTTACACTCATTTTCATGCATTTCTTACATCTTCATAATTATCACTGTATACAGAAAGCATTCAGCAAGCCCATACGGCTCTGGCCAACCACTCCGTTATGCGGAACCACCCGATGAACCACGACGATCCGGGATTTGACGACAGCAAGGAAACCCATGCGCAATCGCAGACGGTCAAGGCGTTGCTGGGGATGCGCGAGTTGGTACTGAGTGGTGAGCTGGCACCACGCACGAGGATTTCCGAACTCTGGGTCGTCGAGCGTTTGAACGTCTCGCGCACACCGGTGCGAGCCGCATTGATTCGACTGCATCACGAAGGTTTGCTCGAACAAATCCCTTCGGGAGGCTTTGCGGTTCGCTCCTTCGAAGAGAGCGAAATATGCGATTCAATCGAGCTGCGCGGTACGCTCGAAGGACTGGCTGCACGTCTCGCCGCGGAACGCGGTGTGGAAGCATCAGTGCTCGATGCTTTGCAAATGTGTGTCGCGCAAATCGACGAGGTGCTTGCCACCAAACTCAATTCCGAGAAGTTCTCTCAATACGTTGAAATTAACCGGCAGTTTCACAAATTGCTCGCGCAAGCATCTGGCAGCGCGGTGGTGTGTCATCAGATCGAGCAGGTGATGCATCTGCCGTTTGCGTCTGCAAGCGCATTCATCATGGTGCAGTCGATCGATGACGACGCACGAGACATGCTCCTGCTGGCACAAGCGCAGCATCGCGCCGTGGTTGATGCACTGGTACGCCGGGAAGGCACCCGCGCTGAAAGCTTGATGCGCGAACACAGTCGCATTGCGCAACAGAACCTGCAACTCGCCTTGCACAACCACAAGGCGATGGCTCAGTTACTCGGCGGCAACCTCATCCGCCTGCGCGAACGATCGACTGAATAGATTTCCCCCAACCTGAGGAGTGACATGTGCTTGATGAACAGGTGGTCCGTCGCGTCCACCTCGGACGAACTCGCCAGTTCGGCCCCGGGGCAGAACATCGGTTGTCGCGATCGCAAGCGTTTGACTACTTCGTCAGAGAACCTTGACTCCGGGCTTGATTCGAGCGCCGTCTCCTAACGTTGAAAATCTTCACGGGAGCGCGTGCGTCCTGGCGTCCCTGTGATACGAAGTGCATATGTCCGTTTACCCCTTCAATCCGTAGAAATTCTCTTTAGGATAACCAATTATGTCCACGAATAAACGCAGAGATGTCTTGAAGATGGGCCTGGCCGGCCTCGGAAGTGCATTGCTTCCTACTGTCGTACCGACACTGGCTGCCGCTCAAGATTCGGTGGCTGCCGCCCCAAAAACGACCGGAACGCGCCTGATCCTGCTCGGCACAAAAGGCGGCCCCAGGGTTGGGCTGGGGCGTTCGAATCCGGCAAATTTGCTGGTCATCAACGATGTCCCCTACGTTATCGACTGCGGCATGGGTGTCTCCCGGCAGTTCGTGAAGACCGGCATCCCGTTGTCGCGCCTGCGCTACGTGTTCATCACCCATCACCACTCCGACCACAACCTCGAATACGGCAACCTGCTCTACAACGCGTGGGCGACCGGCCTGAAGGCACGGATAGACGCGTATGGTCCGAGTGGACTTGAACGCATGACGCGGAATTATTGGGACCTCAACCGCTTCGATATCGAGACGCGCATCGACGATGAGCAGAAGCCCGATCTTCGCAAGTTGGTCGTTGCCCATGACGTCACAAAGGACGGTGTTGTGCTGGAAAACGCTGACGTGCGCGTAACCGCTCTGCGCACCCCCCATCCTCCGATCGCCGATGCCTTTGCATACCGATTCGAGACGCGAGACCGCGTCGTGGTTTTCTCCGGTGACACGGCCTACAACCCCAAGCTTGCAAATTTTGCGCACGGCGCGGATGTGCTGGTACACGAAGTGCTTTATCCCCCCGGCGTCGACGCCTTGGCTGCCCGTATCGGCAATGCCGCCACCGCGAAGAAGCACTTGATCGACAGCCATACGTCAACGGATGAGTTGGGTCGCTTGGCGGCGGAAGCACAGGTCAAGATGCTAGTCCTCAGTCATTTGGTGCCGGGCGATGACGAGAAGATCACTGACGAATTGTGGACGCGCGACATCCGCAAACACTACAAAGGGCCGATCGTCGTCGGTCGCGACATGATGGAAATCTGATCGGCATTGCCCACGAATGATGGCGATATAGGAGCCCTCACTTCTCGCCGCCATCGTCGCACGACATATCGTCTTTCCACATTCACGACAATTAATTCGCTATCCAAATCACTTTACATACCGCAAATCGAGAATGCAGAGAGTGAGATGGATCCCGTTGCACCCAACATGACGGAGACTATTCATGAACCCCAAAACCGCCGCCGTCGCGACTGCCTTGCTCGCCCTGTCGATTCAGCATGTTGCCGCTGCGCAAGGCACCGTGACCCTTTACGGCATCATCGATCACGGAATAGCCTACGTGAATCGTGTCGCGTCCGAATCGACGGCGCCGAGTGCCAGCCGTGTGTCAGCCGTCGCGGGATTTGGGTCCGGCAATCGCTTCGGCTTGATCGGCAAAGAACCGTTAGGGGGTGGGTTGCGGGCGATTTTCACGCTCGAAAACGGGTTTAACGGCTTCAACGGAGCCGCATTGCAGGGCGGCAAGATGTTCGGCAGGCAGGCCTTTGTCGGCCTGGAGAGCGACACGTTCGGCACGGTGACGCTCGGCCGGCAGTACGACTTCAACCTTGAGTATCTCGCGCCGTTCCTCGCCTGGCTGCAGTTCGGCAGTATTTACGGCGCGCACATCGGTGACGTGGACAACACCTTCGCCAGTTTTCGTCACAACAACATGGCCAAGTATCAATTCACACCGCTCGCCGGTCTCAAGCTGGGTGCCTTCTATTCGTTCAGCAATCAAGCAGCCGGCCCGCAGGGTGCAGGATTTGCAAACAATCGTGCCTATGGCATGGGTGCAACGTACAAGCATGGCGACTGGAGTGCCGCGTTGACGTGGCTTCACTTGAGCAATCCGTCGGCATCGTCATCGAGCAACGGCAACCCCAACGGCGCAGTCGGGGACGGTTACGCTAGTGCGACAGGGCTTTTCTACAACCTGGGGTTTGTTCAACGGCAGAGTGTCTATGGGGCCGCGCTCGGTTATCAGATGCGTAAGTCACGCATCAATTTTGCGGTTACCCATACGCGTCTCGCCTATGACGGAGGAAGAGACATCCGTGTGGTGAACTACGAGCTCAACGGTCGTTATTCCGTCACGCCAGCGCTGATGTTGGGTGCAGCGTACATCTTCACCAATGCCAACGGGTACACCGGTGTCCGAGCCACGGCGATCGGTTCCGGAAACCACCCCAAATGGCACCAAGTCGACCTGGGCGCCACCTATTCACTTTCGAAACGCACGGACATCCACATGTCGTGCATTTATCAACGTGCGGCCGGCGACGCGCAGGCCGTGGCGCTCAACGTACTCGGACAGGGCGGAGCCGGCGCGACGAGCCAACTTGCGTTGGTAACCGGACTGCGCCACCGATTCTAGACAAACTGGTGGAGGAGGCCTTTGCCGTCCCCAGCTCCATCCCAGCTGCGCGGGTCGTCCGCCTACAATCACGCCGAATACCCTGATTCACTTTAACGAGGGAAACTAAAGATGGCATGAGAGGAGATACACAAGTTCGCTGGTGGAGGCCCTCACAGATCGCGTCAAGCCGAGTGGTCGCGGCGCACGCTTTCATTTCTCCGGTCGGTTTGTGCTCAAGCAACCGACTCGCCGATTCAAGTCGTCACGCCTAAACCGCGACGGCGCAAACCAACTGTCGGAACACCGTGAGTAGCGGCCCCCAATTGTCAGCTCGCTGGCGCATCGAGTCGGAACGAATCACCGATCCGCCGCTTTCAGACCGACGGTGCGGAAACAACGGGCGCGATGCCCCACACCGCCACACAACAATCACGCAGCCCCACCCCGTCGCTATGCGAAAATCGCGACATCCGCTTCTTCACCTACCCAACGGGGCTCGCATGACCACCCACATCACGATCGAATTCACCGAGCACGCCGCCGAAACCATCGGCGAGCAGACCAGCACCAGCTTTTCCTATGACCAGGGCGCCCACGTGCCGCAGCCTGGCGATTTCGTCGAGATCGAGAACTCGCAGCAAACGTTCCTCGTGATCGGCCGCGTGTTTTCGCTGAAGGCGAACTACTGCGCGGTGAAGCTCGTGCTCGACCTGCCGCCGGCGGACGATCAACAGGATTTCGATCGCGCGCTTTGAGCGAAGCCGGCGCGCCATGCCGGCATTGAGGCGGCGCGTCGTCGCGCCGTCCGACACAACGGCGTCCGCCCGCGCCCGCGCACGCACGCGCGCCATCAGGCGCGACATGCTCCGCTTGTATTTCGCTGCTTGCCTGGAATTCGATCGACCGGACGACGGTCACGCCCGCCCCCACCCAGGGGCACGGGCATTCGGTGCCGACGATCAGGGACGACCGTCGGCGACATCTCGCGGCAGCGAGCCGCCAATCATCGTCGTGCCCGGGCACGCGACCGGCCGCATCGCACCCGCCGCACGTCGCGGTACCGACGCCCGACGGCTCGCGCCGCCGCGGCCGGCCTGCCGCGACATCGTTACTTCTTCTCCGGCTCCGGCGTGCCCGGTTGCTTGAACGGGAACGTGCTGAACATCGACTTCGCCTGATTCTGCATCTGCTCCTGCATCTGCACGAACATGTTCTTCGACTGCTCGATGTAGCTCGTCATCATCCCTTGCATCATCGGCGCCTGCATGTTCATGAACTGCGACCAGACTTCCGGATTCATCGCGTTGCCTTCGTACAGGTTCTTCGATTGATCCGCGAGCTTGTTCTGGATGTCGATGAACGCCTGGATGTTCTTTTCCAGGTACGTGCCCATCATGCCCTGCATCGCATGACCGTAGAAACGGATGATCTGCGACAACATCGACGACGAGAACATCGGCACGCCGCCGCTCTCTTCCTCGAGGATGATCTGCAGCAGGATGCTGCGCGTCAGGTCTTCGTTCGATTTCGCGTCGACGACCTTGAAGTCCTCCTGTTCCAGCACGAGTTGCTTGACGTCGGTCAGCGTGATGTACGTGCTCGTCTCGGTATCGTAGAGCCGGCGGTTCGGGTACTTCTTGATGAGCCGCTCGGCCGTTTTCTTTGTAGTAGTCATGTAACGCCTTTGGGTGCAGCGTAGCGCAAGTGACAAATCCCCGCCTCCCGGATCCGGGAGGCGGGGGCCTTCGGAAACGCCAGGCTGCGCGGCCGGTCCGGCCTGCGCAGCCGGACGTTCAGCCCATGTGCAGGCCGCCGTTCAGCGAGAAGTCGGCGCCGGTCGAGAAGCCGGAATCGTTCGACGCGAGCCACGCGACGATCGAGCCGATTTCCTCCGGCGCACCGAGACGCCGCACCGGAATCGTCGCGACGATCTTCTCGAGCACGTCCGGACGGATCGCCTTCACCATGTCGGTGCCGATGTAGCCCGGCGACACGGTGTTGACCGTCACGCCCTTCGTGGCGACTTCCTGCGCGAGCGACATCGTGAAACCGTGGATGCCGGCCTTCGCGGTCGAGTAGTTCGTCTGGCCGAATTGCCCCTTCTGGCCGTTCACCGACGAAATGTTGATGATCCGGCCCCAGCCGCGCTCGACCATCCCGTCGATCACCTGCTTCGTCACGTTGAACAGGCTCGTCAGGTTGGTGTCGATCACGGCCGTCCAGTCTTCATGCGTCATCTTGCGGAACACGACGTCGCGCGTGATGCCCGCGTTGTTGACCAGCACGTCGATCTCGCCGACTTCGGCCTTGACCTTGTCGAACGCTGCCTTGGTCGAGTCCCAGTCGCCGACGTTACCTTCCGACGCGATGAAATCATAGCCGAGCGCCTTCTGGTCCTCGAGCCACTTCACCCGACGCGGCGAGTTCGGGCCGCAACCCGCGACCACCTTGAAGCCGTCTTTCGACAGACGCTGGCAGATGCTGGTGCCGATGCCGCCCATCCCGCCCGTTACGTACGCAATTCGCTGAGACATAAATCTCACTCCATTTTTTGGTTTCGAGAGCCGCCGGAGGCCCCTCTGACTTCACGTGGCACCGGCCGAAGCCGCAATCGGCCGGCGCCCGGATTGGTTTGGCAGTGACGAACGACCGGTTACGGACGT